>NZ_JBBNLS010000001.1:0-186226 GCF_040092305.1 Collinsella sp. CLA-ER-H6 | reverse complement strand
AACGGCAACGGCGACAGGGTCGTGCCGGTATCGACTGCCGACTACTACGCGAGCGCCGCCGGCCCCGTCGCCCCGCGCCCGGTCCACTCCGCGCTCGACCTTTCCAGGCTCGAAGCCGTGGGCTTCCGCATGCCCGACTGGGAGGAAGAGCTGGGGGAGTACCTCAAGACGCTCTAGCAGATTAGCGGCTCGTCGGGAAAGCTGGCGAGCCGCTATTTAATTAATCTTTAGCATTTTGCATCTCGACTTAGGGCCTTCTTGCCGACATGTTAATCCAAATCCAGCAGTTTCCGCTGCAGTCAGCATGCTCGATTCGATTTTTGGCCAATCCAAGGTCTATGAGTCTTTTTGCCAATGGTATGTCCCCTGCGGCCCAACAAAGGTCTGGCCATTTGGAAACGCAATTGCACGCAGCGAGTTCAAATAGTGCTGAGTCGCCTCGCCCATATCTTTACCTCCTTTCGGGGCTCGATTTACAACCCATATATTTGGCTATCTGCCAAATACCATCGTGCGGGATTGAGCCACCTTGTGTCCCTCAAATCAATAAGTATGGCGAGAGCGCTGTTGAAAACGACTACAGCGCCCACTGTTCATTTAGGTTAAAGGCTTACAACCCGATCACAAACCTCCAACGCAGCAGATCGATGCGTGACGATGATGACGGTATGGCCGAGATTTCGCATACGATCCAGCATTTCTCGCTCGGTCTTGGGGTCGAGGGCCGATGTGCGTTCATCGAGCAGAAGCACGGGGGAGCCGGAGTAGACCGCACGCGCAACGGCAAGGCGTTGCTCCAGGTCTCCGTACCAGTTGTCGCTGGTGTCGTCCCAGGTTAGGTCCATCTGGCACCATTTGCCGTCGATCTTTACGGCGTTCCAGGTGTGGCCGTTGCCGGTGACGCGGCCGTTGGCGATGCCCGCGGCGTCAAGGAGCTTGGAGTAGATGCGCTGGTAGCTCTCGCAGGTGCCCTGGTGGCGCGTGAGGCCGCTCTCGGCCGAGCACCAGTTGAGGTTGTGGTCGTACTCCAGCTGGTCGAGCGTCCAGTCGTGGAGCCACAGCGCCATATCGTATTCCGAGCCGTCTGTCTCTTGCCTGCATAGGTCCACGGCGTCGTTGACGATCTGCGTGACGCTTGGGCGGGCGGCATCGTTTACGGTCACCTCTGCCGTGGTGTGCAGGTAGTAGATCCCCTTGTCGTTTTGGGGGTCGTTTCTGTCGTTGTCCATAAAGTAGAAGTAGATGCGGTACGTGCCCGATGCCGTGAAGTCAAAGGTAAAGTCGTGGCCCGCGGTGCCCAGGTTGCAGTAGCTGGCCCATGCCGGGCGCGACGGGTCGCAGACGCTTTCATGGCTGCCGCCGTCCCAATAGGTGGGCACGTCCATGCGCGCCTTGGCCTGGGACGAGCCGTTGGCTTGGGTTACGTGGAAGGTCGTCGGGGTGCCCGCGGGGGCGTCGTTCCACGAGACGGTGAAGGTGACGCCGTTTTGGGCTGCGGTGGCGGAGTGGGCGTAGGTGGTTTGTGACGTGGTGGAGATGGCAGTGGGGGTGGGGTTGGCTTGGGCTCGGAGGGATGGGGTGGGGGTGCCGGTTGCGGCGGTGGTGCCGGGGGTGGCGGCGGTGCCGGCATTGGTGGCGTCGGCGCATTCTGTATTGACTGCGCTGGTGCCGGTGGATGTTGCGGTGCTGCCCTCTGCGGTATCTGCTGTCGCATTTGTGTTGGTGCCGTCTTCGGCTTTGGCTGTGTCGCTGTTCGTGGCGTCTGATTGCGCCTGCTGCTCGGCTGTTGCCGGAGGCCGCATGGCTTCCGCGATGGCTGCCATGGGCATCGTCGCGCCGACCATGGACGTGCACGCGATCGCGCAGAGCAGGTAGTAAAGGGGTCGTTTCATAGCGGAGCCTCTCGGTGAGTAGCCAATAGGGTCCGAAGGCAGCTCCAGGCCAGCACTCCGCACATATTTTGTTGGGGATTATTTTACGGGAACACCAGTCAACATCAGCGAACTTTCTGGGGGAATGTTGGGGGGAAGGGGTGGTTGGTTGCTCGGTGACGTTGTAGATCGCGTTGGGTTGGCTATGCTCGATCCGGCAACTCCAGCATGAGGCCGTCTCGCGCTTCTTCGAGACTCGCCACCGAGACCTTCCAGGAAAAGTTCGCAAGGCTGCTGCTTAGGTCAAGTTCTGCGTGGTCGTATTTTTCAATTTTGCAGCCTGGGTGATTCTCGTCTGGTAAAAGGCGACATTCGACCGGTCGCGACCCGATGATTCGATACTCCTTCTGATATGCGTACTTGGGTGTTTTGATAACGAGATTGTGCGGGATGCCCTCAAAGATCTCGCGTATCAGTTTTGGCCCGGGAACGCCGTAGGAGATGGGACCGTGGGCGTAGATGCTTCCGTCGTCGGTGGTGTGTCTGTCGGCGAGGCGCGCGAAGCTGTCGTACTGCACAATGCCGATCCACCCGTCCGCGCACCCGAACTCCTGAATCATGCGTATCGGGATTTTCACGGTGTTGTCGACGATATCGTTCTCGCGGACCGTGTACATGCAGTAGATAGGCAGGCAAGTATATCTGTAGAGGCACGCCCCGGGAGCCATGGAAGCTTCGAGCGGATCGCCCTGTTCGCCAGGCAGGCCATGGTAGTAGCCGGCCGCGTTCATGTAGAGGCGACCGTTTATCAAGTCGTCGACGTATGCCTCCCTGGGAGCGAATTTTAGAAGGTACTCGATGTCGTCTTTTGACATGACGGATCCTTTCTTGGGTGGAGGTGCCCGGGTCACCTTGTGTGTGCCCCGTTTTCTCATTGCCAAGATAAGAGAAATTCTCAAAACCTTCGTGCCGGATTGACGTGGACCTGCGCCGCTTGGGTGTGCTGGCTCATTGGGACTCTGAGGCTTGTACAGCAAAGAACTCTGGGGGGCTTTATTCCGACCTGCTGCGAAATGGTCTGCTAGTTGATCGGTTATAGTAACTCAGCTCAGCTTGACTCTGCGATGTTCACTTCCTTGTTTGCTTCAAGAGCAATTCGATACAGGTCTGCGTATCCGAATTCAAGGAATACGCATGTCGATGCATCGAGGTCGAAAACGTAATTGTATCCAGGGACCGAGACGATAACAGATACGAAGTGCCATGAGTGATCTCGGGATTCTTTTTTTCATGTTGGAGAGCGCTTCGCGAAGCATTTCCTCGTCAGCAAGAATATTGGATCTGACAAACAACTCGTTTCTCCTAAAGAGTTCGTAGTCACCAGAGTCGAGTCTGTCCAGCTTTTTGCGAAGAGCTTCAATAATCGGCTCGAATGAATCCGTACCATTTGGACCAAACAGGACTCCTTTTTCGAAATGCGCTCCACATTGCTTAATAAGTTCGATTCGGCGTTTTTCCTGAGAAGAATCATTCTCGTATAGGAGTTTGGAATAGAGGGATTCTGCCTTTCTGCTGTCTTGCGATTGGGAAGCTGTTACCTCGATACCCAGGGACTGTGCCCGATCGATCAGATCCGGTTTGTCGCTGTAAGCCAAATTGCCGTATTTGTCGCTATCGATAAATTGCAGAACATTTCTCGCATAACACTCTCAGATATCGATTTTGGTCCTGCCAAGGATGGGCTTGACGTAGCTTTCGCTATCAATGGGGCGCTATGCATATGGCTCACCTCTATTGGCCGGATTATGGTATAGGTTTGGCGTTTGCCTAATTGCGGATTTAAGTATATTGAGGGCATTCTTCTGGGGATGCGCGACCCTGCATTGCTTCTGATTCTACAGCTTTAGGGAAGTGGGGTTGGGCCATTTGTGCCGATATCCTAGGTTTGCCCGGTACCGGATATAATTAATTCAATTTCGGCTCCGCGTTTAAGGATCCATAATGAAAACTCTCAATGGCCTCATGAAGCATCTTAGGGATAAAGGGATAGAGACACACGGCTCTGTCCATAAACGAAAGATGAAGAATTACGGCTATTACCATGGTTACAAAGGCCACCGTTTTGTGGGCAATTCTTCCAACTGCTTGGATTTAACAAGCTTTGATGAAGTAATTGCCTTAAATGAGTTTGATATGGCGGTCAAGGCACTCTTATATCCAAGCGTAATGTTTATTGAAACTGCGCTAAAAAACTATACGCTAGAAGCCGTGCTTGAAGATTCTCACTCGTTCGTGCTGGAGGATATTTTCTCTCGAACGCTCGTGGCGTACCGTGATTACCCTAGAAAAAGTAAAGACTATAGCGCTGCTATGAAAAAGCGCCTGGGTCTGCGCGCGGAAATCAATAGATTGATTCAGTACAATTATTCCAAGAACCCTGTTGTTAGGCATTTTTATGACAGCGATAAACCCTTGCCTATTTGGGCGCTATTTGAGGTCATGACTCTAGGAAACTTCGGTGTTTTCTATTCGTGCTTAAAGGGCTCGGTTAGACAGAGCATATCCGATGACCTTAAGCTTCCGAACAATTACGACGGTCCTGGGCTTCTTGAACGTACTATCTTTGTGCTCAAGGATCTCCGTAACGCGATTGCTCATAACAGTGCCGTTTATGACGTTAGGTTTAAGAGGGCAAAAGTGGGAATTCAGCTTGGCCAGATGCTGTCATCCGAGGTTGGCGTTCCTTCGATAGACTTTTCAACTATTACCGATTACGTTGTTCTAATTGTCTATCTGCTCAGAAAGATGATGGTGTCCAAAACTGAGTGCTATCAGTTAATCCGGAACTACTCTAGCGTGCTGGAAGACTTGCACGGCTCTCTGTCTTCCTCAGATTTTCATAAAATAGTAAAGACTGGGGCCAGGGGCAAGATGGATGCACTTCGTAGCTATATAGCTGCTTCTTAAGAAGCAGCAGCTAAAGATGAGGCTAAAGATGAGGCTAAAGATGGAGATGACATTCTTTGGAGCTGGGCCCGTAGACAAACATAGGATATCGACTAAAATATAGTCAATTGCGGTGGAAGCCTTCGGGCGACACCTGAAGAGGGTTGATGCGTCGGCCCTCTTTTTTTGTCGATTTCTTTACAGCATGCGTGAGATGGCTGCATGGAATCGTTCTGGATAATGTCATCTCCAGAATTGCCCTTGCGATCCAGCGGCCGCTCAAAGCAGGCATACCTCACGATGCCGATTCAGCCGTCGGCGCACCTGAACTCCTCGATCAATCGTCTGGTAGTCAGGACAGCGTTGTTTACGGTGCCGCTCTTTAAATTGAATTGACCCCTTGGAGCCTGGACGATAGAGTAAATAGGTGGTATTGACGTAGTCAACCTACGGGCCTACGTCCTGCGGAGAGGCGGCCGTTCTTTTGGATGGCCGTCTTTCTTCATTGCGCTCATGATGAGAAACTATATTGCGCTGAGGTTGGCGGACGTAAATACGCTAATGGCATCCCAATGGTTTGGATGTCATTAGCGTTATCTGACTTAGAATGAGTTTAAACGGTGTATTAAGGACTAATGTGAGTGCGGAAGATATCAGGTTTACCGGTGAGGATGATGGGAAGAGATGCCGCAATCATCATCTTATAGTGGTTGGCAACGGTTTCGATCTTTCCTGTGGCCTGGCGTCTTCGTTTAAGGATTTCTTTGAGCCTCGAATGAAGGTCATAGATTCTCTTGTCTCGGAAGAGGGCGCTTGTGATTACGGAGCCATCAAAGCGAGAGGCCTGACTGCTTGGGATCTAATCCTTAGAAGCCGGAAGGACATGGAGGCAAGAGCCTTCAACGTGAACTGGTGCGATGTCGAGACGGCTATTGCCAATGTGTTTGGCATCAACCTGCCCGAGGACGGCATCGACGATGAGGGCGTAATGATATCCGACTATGACGTCTCGTTCGGCTCTTTGCAGGATTACTTTTATCTAGCAAATGAAGCGAACGCTCTCAATGTAAGTGACTACATCGAGAATCGGGTCGACGAGATCGAACGGCTTAGAGACGGCATTGACGATGGTGATCAAGGGGTTCTTTCTGAGCTGGGCATTGAAGATTCAGAGGATTCGGGTGTCTCAGAGGTATATTCCGCTTTATTTAGAGAGGGGTCTCGCCTTTTAGGACTCGAGCCCAATCCTTGGACCGAGCGTGTGGGGCATTACCTCGCCCATGCGTTCCCTCGGGTCCTTGAGGATCCCGAGGGGCAGTTATCTTCCATCCTCATGTCAGAACTCGAGCGTATGGAACACCACTTCAATTGCTATCTCAAAGATGAGGTTGCTCGCAACGATGGCTATTCAGATTGTTCGGATAACTTAATGCGCAAGCTGATTGAGCATACCTTGGTGCCCGATGGTGTGCCCGATGATGCGGTGACTGTTCTCAACTTTAACTATACGTCTCCATATCGGTGGCTTAAACAGCGGTTTGGGGATGCCGATCTTGTCAATATCCACGGCACGCTTGATGGTGAATGCATTTTTGGAATCGACGGTTCCGGCAATTTGGATAATCGGGATATCCTCCCATTTACCAAGACATATCGTGTATTGAAGTCTGCCCGAGGGGTTCCAAGTGGCTCGATTGCTTATCCTTCGCAAAGGGGAGGGGATGGTCTTAAGACATCTTCGATAGTCTTTTTTGGCCATTCGCTTTCGCGAGCCGATTATTCGTACTTTGAGTCCATTTTTAGCACGGTGGATTTGTATAACGGACATACCAGCCTGCTCTTCTTATACTCAAACTACGTCAAGGGTGTTCGCGAGTCAGAGGTGGCCAAGGTGCTCGCCCTCCTTGATTACTATGGCACTTCGCTTGGTATTGCTGGACGTAGCAACAACCTCGCACACAAGCTCATGCTGGAGGGCAGACTCGTTGTTCGGGAGATTTAGGTCGATCTGCTCAAGAGGTTGTTTTCGAAGGGGCCTCTTATCGCGTCTTCAGTTTTAGGGCGCTTGGTGTTGTCGTGTTTTCCGGAAGTGCGGGGAAAAATCGGAAACCTCCGAGCACAAACTGATTCTCGGCAACAAAACCGCAGGTCGCGGAAGGCTAAAACAGGGGTCTGGTCTGTCGACCTCGGTTTTTCACCGCACTTCCGGAATCGCCTGACGGAAGTATGCGGCAAATTTTGGAACCCTCGAGCACACCGCCTTTTTCATGAAAAGAAACCGCAGGTAGAAGCGTTGTCGCTATACGGCGTGGTCGGCATGTCAAGAATTTGCCGCATACTTCCGGATTGAGCACCAGCTTGGTTGGATTGTTTATCGATTTGGGGCTGCGGAATCTAGCATAAGCCTTGTTATTTGTATTTAAATAGATACACTTAACTTATAAGTTAAGTGTATCTAGAAATGGGAGGTGGCCTTTGGTAGAAGGATATGAACTTGTCGAATATAGAGACCCCAAGGGCCGACCATTTTGGGAACTGACGACTTCTCCCGACAACTCTCAATTTCAGAAGATGATGTCAGACACTATCGTAAAATTGCCGCCCGTAAAATGATCGACCTGATTTCAAAAATCTATGATTATGGATTAAAGGTTGCGAATGGGATCTCAAGGCTAAGATGCATTGATTCTAAGATTGGCCTCTATGAACTTAAGGGGTTAACGGGGTTAATCGAGAGATGATTTATAACATATGTTAAGGCGTAGACAAAATCGTTCTTCTATTTTGGTTAAAAGGGCATCAGGGATCGGGAAATATCAGCAGGGAAATCGAGCGGGCCAAGCGACTGGCCGTAATAGCGCGTCAGCTTCTGGAGCCTGGGCGCTGACTTTTATGCCTGGCTTCTGAAACGGAGAATACAATGAATAAAGTAGATCTATCTGATTTATATGCCGAAACAGAAAGTAGCGAAACGCGCGCTTATGAACATGCACTAGATATTGAGTTTATTGTTCATCGCGAAATGAAACGTTTGGGATTGAGCAAAAGTGAGCTGGCAAATCGTATGGGCATAAGCCTTCAGTTGCTTTCTAAGCTCTTGAATTCTCAACCTAATATGACTCTGAAGACGATTGCAAAGTTCGAACTTGCTCTGGGCATTAAGATTGTTCCGCAGGTTATCGTCAACTATTCCAAAGAACTGCCGTTTCTTTCATCCAATGATTCCGTGCGAGAGCAATGTACATTGCCTGCCATTCTCCCTGCAGAGCTGTCAGCAGATTGCGATGTGCCTTTTCAGAGCGAATAGCAGCTTCTCAATGAGCCTGAGTCGGACGAGTTGCCACTCCCGCATCCTCTAAAAAAGTTCTTAAAACAGCCTTAAAGGCTTTCCAGCTTGCGTTGACAGCGTAAAATACGCATGTTTGACTATGAACGAAGTGGATTTTAGGGGAGGAGAACGCCATGGAGGTGCTGGTTGTTGGCAACACCGCATATGTTGACGATGACTTTTGTGCCAAGGCGTTCCCCGGGGACCATGTGCAGGTCGTAGCCGTGCAGGACACGCGCCGCGACGAGTCGTCGCCCCATGCCTCGTGGAAAGAGCTTCTGCAACACCTGGATCAGGCCTACGAGTTCGAACGCGTGGTCTACCTATCCAATTACCTTACCCCGCATACCGATACCGTGGGCGATATCGAGACGCTGCGCTCGGTCTTTCGTGCGTGCGCGGGTCGCCGGATCCAACTGCTGTATGTAGCGGGGCCCGCGGGTGCCGAGGGCGCCGCCGATGCCGCGGGGCGAACGGGCAAGGGAATTATCGCCCGCGCGTCAAACGACCTGTGCCGCTACTACGCCGCTCGCGAGGGCGTTCAAACCAAGATCCTGCGCGTGCCGTTCCTGTATACCGCGTCTGCCGCGCTGGAGGACCCGTTTTTGGTGCCGCTGTTCGACGCGTGCTCAACCGGCTCGGTTGCTCTGCAGGGCGCGGAGGATGCGGCGTTTCCCCTGCTGTGCACCGAGGAGCTCGCGGTGCTGGTACGCCGTATCTTCGACAGCTGGGATGGCAATTTTGAGACGCTCGACGTAGCCGATGCCTTCCATCACACGGCGGGTGAAGTGGGCGAGGCCCTTAAGGCGCTGTTCTCGGGGCTCTCAGTTGCCTATGGCGATTCTGCCGGCTACGCCCTGCCCGTCAGCGACGTCGTTCGCGTGCGCTATGGTTGGTTTCAGCGGTACGACCTGCTGCGCGATCTTTCGACCATTCAGGCGCGTTGGGATGCCGGTCGCGCGAAGAAGGTCAACCCCTTGCGTGCCGCCATCGACCGCATCCAGATGCGCTCGCTGCCCATCAAATGCCTGGAGACGGGCGTTGCCTGGGTTCTGTTCGAGGTGCTGGAGCATCTGTTCTCCCAATCTGTCCAGCTCAACGTGCTCGATTATCGCCTGCTCTACGTGGTGTTGATCGGCACGCTGTATGGCTTGGACTTTGGCCTGGTTGCGGCGCTGCTGGCGTCGGTGGGTTTGGCCGCGAGCTACTTTACTCAGTACGGCTATACCTTCCAGGGCCTGTTCTACGAGCCGTCCAACTGGCTGCCGTTTATTGCGTACTTTGTGGTGGGTGCCGTGTGCGGCTATGTGCAGCTGCGCAACAGCGAGGCCATTAGGGCGGAGCGCGATCAAAACGAGCTCGTGCGCAACCGCAATACGTTCCTTACGCAGCTCTACCACGACGCGATCGAGGACAAGCGCGCGTACAGACGTCAGATCGTGGGTCGCCACGACAGCTTTGGCAAGATCTTTGCCGTGACGCAGGAGCTCGACGTGCTCAACCTACGCGACATCTATCGCAAGTGCTGCGAGCTTCTGGGCGAGATCCTCGAGAACGATTCGGTGGCGATCTACCATGTTTCGGGCGGGGCATTTGCACGCCTGGTAGCAGCAAGTCCCGCGATTGCCGAAGATGCCGCACGCTCGCTCACGCTTGAGCAGCTTGCACCTCTTTTGGGCGACGGGGGTCGTTCGAACCTGTGGGTGAACCGCGAGCTGACGCCGGGGCTTCCCATGTTTGGATACACGATCGAGCGCGACGGGGCACTCGCCGTGCTGATCTTTGTGCGTAGTGCGGCCGAAAACCAAATGACCCTCTATTATCAAAACCTGTTCCGCATCTTGTGCGGGCTGGTCGAAAGCGCGCTGGGCCGTGCCTTTGACTATGAGGCGGTGGCGCAGGATAAACGCTGCGTTGACGGCACATGCGTGCTCAAGCAGGCTGCCTTTGGCCAAGAGCTCGCGGCGGAGCAAGCGCTCGCAGATAGCAAGATGGGGAGTTATTTGCTCCTGCGCGTGGTACCGGGCATGGAGCCTGTCGGCGAGCTGGTGGGCGCAATTGGGTCGGCAATCCGCGAGAGCGACGCGGCGGGCTTGGTCGACGGCGACGTGCTCTACCTGCTTATGCGCCAGGCAAAGGCGTGCGATCTGCCCATTATCCGCGAGCGCCTGAGCGCAAAGCAGATTGCGGTGGAGCCCGTCGACGGCGAGGACATCGTGGCGCTGCTGCAGCACATCTCTTATACCGGTGACGGTGAGGGGAGTGTCGCTTGATCTCGCTTGTCGTTGCTGCCGTCTTGCTGCTGATTCATGCGCTGGTTTGTCTGATGCTGTGGACGCTTATGAAGCTGGGCCTGCTGCCGGTGCGCGGGCACATGCTGGCGGTGATAGTGCTGGTGCCGCTGTGGGGCCCGTTGCTGGTGGTTCTGCTATCGGTCCGCAGCGCGGTGTTTGGCGAGGTGCTGAAAGAGTCTGCGCTGGAGTCGCTGCGCTTTAACGACGACCTGCATCGCAGCATCCTGGTGCACGACCGTGACGCCGATGCGGGCGTGGTCCCGCTCGAGGAGGCGCTCATCGTCAACGACCCGGCATACCGGCGCCGCCTAATGCTCTCCATGCTCACCGAGGAGCCCGACGCGTACCTGGCGCAGCTGCAGGCGGCTTAGCTTAACGACGACGTTGAGGTGGCGCACTATGCCGCGACGGCGGTGGCGCAGATCTCCAAGGAGTCCGACCTTAAACTGCAGCAGCTGGAGCGTGCCTTTAAGACGGACCCGAGCGCGCAAAACCTCAACGAATACTGCGATTTTCTTGGTGAATACTTGGGCTCGGGCTTGGCTGAGGGGCGCTTGGCTCAGATTCAGCGCCAACAGTACGCGCGCCTGCTTGCGCGTCGCTGCGAGCGCGAGGACACCTTTGAGCTGCGCATTCGATACGCGACGGCGCTGGCCGATGTCGGACAGATCGACGAGGCGCAGGCCGTGACCGACCAGCTGGTGCTCGACGTGCCCGAGGAGCAGGAGGTTTGGATGCTTTGCCTGCGCCTGGCCGTGATGCGCCGCAACGGTGACGAGGTTCACCGTGTGATCGATGCGATTGACAAGCAACATGTATATTTGAGCGCCGACAACCGCGAAAAGTTGGCGTTTTGGCGCGACGGGGAGGAGGCCAGATGAGCGTGGCGCAACATATCCGCGACCGTGCAGGGCGCTTTCGTTGGATGGGGCTCCTCGTGGTGTGGGCGGTCTTTATTGCCATGGCCGCCGTGCTGCTGGTGGAGCGTGCCGGCGTGCAGTACAGTGCGGGCCAGCATAAGCTGGGGATGCTTGCCGCCAACGATGCAGTGCCGGCCTCCTCGGCAATCTTTGGCCAAAAGCCCACGTGCCTGGTCATTACCGACTCGGACCAAGATAGCGTCGACGATGTTAAAGACCAGTTCGACCAGATTTTGCTGGACATGAAGATTGCCCATCGCGATGTTGATATTGCCACCGACGGTGCGGACGCGATCCCATCGCTCACGTCGTTTGATCGCGTGATTGTGCTTATGCCCTCGCTTGACGGACTGGGTACGCATCTGACCGATCTGATGAGTTGGGTGAGTGCGGGCGGCTCACTCATGCTGGGCATGATGCCAGATAACTCGAACTACCTGCAGGCTGTTGCTTCCAAGCTTGGGATCGAATCGGCCGGATATGACTATGCGACAGCCGAAAGTATTGTTCCGAGCGATGACTTTATGTTGGGCGGAGGAGAGCGCTACGAGTTCTCGGATCCCTTCGATTCTTCGCTTTCGGTTTCATTGCGCGAAACGGCGCGCGTATGGGCAAAGACCGGTGACGCGGGCACGCCGCTCATTTGGTCTAACGATTGCGGCAGTGGTCACACCGTGGTGTGCAACATTGGTATCTACGACAAGGTCATGCGTGGGTTCTATGCTTCGGCCATAAGCTTGCTGGGTGATGCCACGGCTTATCCGGTCATCAACAGCGCCGTGTTCTATTTGGACGACTTTCCTAGCCCCGTGCCCTCGGGCGATGGTACTTATATCAGGCGTGACTACGGCCTTTCCATTGCGGATTTTTACACCAAGGTCTGGTGGCCCGATCTGCAAAAGCTTGCGCAAAAATACGGCATTCGCTATACCGGCGTGATGATCGAAAACTACGAGGACGCGGTCAGCCAGACCGAGCCCGCGCGCCAACCCGATACCACGCAGTTCCGCTATTTTGGCGGCATGCTGCTGCAGATGGGCGGAGAGCTGGGCTTTCACGGCTACAACCATCAGCCTCTTGCGCTCTGGGATACCGACTATGGCACGCTGTATGACTACAAGACCTGGAAGAACAAGGAGACGCTTGTCGCGTCTCTTGACGAGCTTATCGCCTTCCAGGACGAGGTGCTGCCCAATGCGCACGGTTCGGTCTACGTGCCGCCGTCAAATATCCTTTCGGCCCGCGCACGCAAGCTTATCGGCACCGACGTTCCGCGCATTAAGACTATTGCCAGTACGTACTTTGAGGACGGTACCGACCTGCCCTACGTGCAGGAGTTTGGCGTGGCGAGCGATGGTATTGTGGAGCAGCCGCGTATTGTCTCGGGCGGCATGGTCGACGATTCCTATATGCGCCTGGCTGCCGTGTCCGAGCTCAACATGCACTACGTGAGTACGCACTTTATGCACCCGGACGACCTGCTCGATCCCGATCGCGGCGCCAAGGAGGGCTGGGAAGTCTACAAGGGCGGCCTGACCGACTACCTGGACTGGCTCACCAAGTCTGCGCCCGACCTGCGCCGCCAGACCGGCTCGGAGTGCTCCGGTGCCATCCAGCGCTTTTCGTCGGTTACGGTGAGCGTGGATACCAGTGCGGATGCCTGGACGCTCAGCCTGGGCAATTTCCACGACGAGGCGTGGCTCATGTTCCGCGCCAATAATGGCGAGCCGGGTGCGGTGACGGGTGGCGAACTGACGCACCTTACAGGCAATCTGTATCTGCTCAAGGCAAATGATAAGACCGTGACGATCGAGCGCAAGGAGGGTGGCGACAGATGAGAATCTGCTTGGTACTCGAGGGTTGCTACCCCTATGTGCACGGCGGCGTATCTACCTGGATGCATGGCTATATCCAGGCCATGCCCGAGCACGAGTTTGTGCTGTGGGTGATCGGCGCGCATGCTGCCGACCGCGGCAAGTTTGTCTACGAGCTGCCCGGCAACGTGGTCGAGGTGCACGAGGTGTTCCTAGACGATGCCCTGCGGCTTTCGGGCGAGCAGCACGAAGCCAGTTTTAACGACCGCGAGCGCGAGGCGCTACGCCGCCTGGTGTCGCTCTCCAATCCGGACTGGGACGTGCTGTTCGATATCTTTCAGCGCCGTCGCGTGCATCCGCTCTCGTTTTTGCAGAGCCGAACGTTTATGGACATCTTCCGCGACGTGTGCCTGGCCGAGTACCCCTACACGCCCTTTGCCGATGCATTCCACACCATGCGCTCCATGTTGCTTCCCGTGCTCTACCTGTTGGGCAGCGAGGTGCCGGTGGCCGATGTGTACCACGCTATCTCGACCGGCTACGGTGGCCTGCTCGCCTGCCTGGGCTCAAGCGTTCGCCATGCGCCGGTGCTGCTGACCGAACATGGCATCTATACCCGCGAGCGCGAGGAAGAGATCATTCGCGCCGATTGGGTGGTGCCGTCGTTTAAGGACCGCTGGATCCGCTTTTTCTACCTGCTTTCGGAGGAGATCTACCGCCGCGCCTTCCGCGTGACGAGTTTGTTCCATAACGCTCGTAAGACGCAGATCGATATGGGTTGCGATGCAGACAAATGCCTGGTTATCCCCAACGGCATTCAGTTCGACCGCTTTAAGGACATTCCCTTAAAGCCCGATGACGGCTGGGTGGACATTGGTGCGGTGGTGCGCCTGGCTCCCATCAAGGACGTCAAGACTATGATCTATGCCTTCTTTGAGCTGCACGAGCGCCTGCCTAAGGTGCGCCTGCACATCATGGGCGGCGTGGACGACGAGGAGTACGGCGCCGAGTGCCACGCGCTGGTAGAAACCCTGGGCGTGCGCGACCTGATTTTTACCGGCCGCGTCAACGTGGTCGAGTACATGGAAAAGCTCGACTTTACCATTTTGACGAGCATCTCCGAGGGCCAGCCGCTTAGCGTGCTGGAGTCGCTTGCAGCGCGCCGTCCCTGCGTGACGACCGAGGTGGGCTGCTGCCGCGAGCTACTCGAAGGCGCCCCGGGCGACGACTTTGGCGTGGCGGGTTTTGTGGCGCCGCCTATGTATCGCAAGGGCTTGGCCGATGCCATGGAGCGCATGTGCGTGAGCCGTGCCCGTCGCATTGAGATGGGGGAGCGCGGGCAGCGTCGAGTTGCCACGTACTTTTTGCACGAGCAGATGCTTGCCAGCTATCGCGCGCTGTACGACGAGACGGCGCGTGCGTTTAACCTGTCCAGAGAGGGGGAGTAGCCGGTGGCCGGAATTGGTTTTGAGCTCAAGCGCCTGTTTAGGCGCAAGGGCCTGTTTGCCACGATGCGCGCCTATGGCTACGCTGGCATTGTGTGCACGGGCCCCATGCTGCTGGGCGTGCTGCTGCAGGTGGGCATCTTGGTGCTGTGCGGTCTGTGGGGCGTGGGGCGCGCCAACCAGGATCTGCTGGTGTGCATGGTGACCTACACGCTGCTGGCGTCGCTTACGCTCACGAGCTTTTTCTCCATGCCGGTCACGCGCTTTTTGGCCGACATGCTCTTTGCCGAGCGCGAGGACGAGATTCTGCCCTCGTTTTGGGGCTCCAATGCTGTCATGCTCGTTGCGGGCACGATGCTCTACGGCGTCTTTTTGCTATTCTCGGGCGCCACGCTGCTGCAGGGGCTGCTGTGCCTGTGGCTGTTCAACATTATGATCGTCAACTGGAACGGCATGAGCTATCTCACGGCTATTAAGGATTACCGCGGCATCCTGTGCAGCTTTGCGGCCGCCATTGGCGTGGCGTGCCTGTTTGCCCTGGCAGCGCTGGCATTGGGGCTGCCGCCGGTCGAGGGCCTGTTGGCATCAATCGCCCTGGGCTACGGTGTCATGCTCGCCTGGGACGTGGTGCTGCTGTACCGGTATTTTCCTCAGAGCGACCGCAGCCCCTGGCCCTTTTTGCAGTGGCTCGATCAGTTTATGCCGCTGGCGCTCACGGGTCTGTTAACCAATCTGGGACTCTTTGCGCACCTGGTGATTATTTGGGCTGGTCCCATTGGCGTGCGGGTCAAGGGCTTGTTTTATGGTGCGCCCTACTACGATGTGCCGGCGCTCATCGCGTTTTTGACGATCCTGGTCACGACCGTCAACTTTGTGGTCTCGGTCGAGGTCAACTTCTATCCGCGCTACCGCGACTACTACAGCCTGTTCAATGACGGCGGCGTGGTAGGCGACATTGTGGTGGCCGAGGAGGAGATGCTCTCCACGCTTAACAGCGAGCTGCGCTTTTGTGCGCTCAAGCAGTTGTTTGTGACCGCGGCGGTCATTTCGCTCGAGACCACGGTGCTGTCGGCCCTACCGTTGGGCTTTAACAACCTTATGCACGGGTATTTTCGCACGCTGTGCGTGGGCTATGGCCTGTATGCCGTGGGTAATACGGTGATGCTTATCTTGCTGTACTTTACCGACTATAAGGGGGCCGTGCTGGCTTCGGGCCTGTTTGCCGGTGTGGCCGGGCTGGCGACTGCCGTGTCGTTGCTTTTGCCGCAGCAATTTTACGGCTTTGGCTTTTTGTTGGGTGCGGCGGTGTTTTTTATCGCGGCGCTGCTGCGGCTCGATACCTATACCGCCAACTTGCCGTATCGTATCCTGAGCCAGCAGCCCATTGTGGCGACCGACAAAACGGGTCGCTTTACACAGCTGGGCCGCTTGCTCGACCGTGCCGAGCAGCGCTATGAGGAAGGCCGCCATAAGGGCGTGCCGCACGGCGCGTTTGAGCGCGCAGTAGTTCGCGTGTATCGCAAGCATTGGGGAGGTTCTGATGACCGATAGAATGATGTCTCGCCGTCGCCTGTTTGAGGCGGCTGCCGGCGCGCTGTTGCTTTCGGGCTGCTCGTCTCAGGACGAATCCTCGACTAAAAAGGTCAAAAAGCAGGACAAGATTAAAAAGGCTGAGGCCTCGAATAAGGCCAAACACCTGCGCGACAAGGACGAGCTCTACGAGGTCTACGACGACTCGGGCATTGTGACCATGTACCTGACGGTCTCGCGCGGCAACAGCTCCGAGAACACCGACCACAGCTGGGCCGAGATCAACACGTACTCGGTGTATGACTATGCCGACATGGGCGTGACGCGCTATCAGGTTATGGGCCTGTTGCAGCCGGGCGACGAAGAGGGCCCGGAGGCCGGCGAGGTTGGCTATGGCGAGGAAGCGCCCAATGCTACCGTGCAGGTGCGCGGCCAGACGTCGAGCATGAACTCGCAAAAGAATTACAAGGTGGAGCTCAAAAAGGGCAAGGGTACCTGGCGCCAACAGCGCGCGATTGCGCTCAACAAGCACATGGGCGAGGGTATGCGTTTTCGCAACAAGATGGCCTACGACCTTATCCGTGGGATTCCCCAGATGATGGGCCTACGTACGCAGTTTGTGCATCTGTGGGTGTGCGACCAGACCGAAAAGTCCAACGACACCTTTGAGGACTACGGCCTGTTTACGCAGGTGGAGCAGCTTAATAAGACGGCGCTTAAGGCACATGGCCTAGATAAGAACGGACACCTGTACAAGGTGAACAGCTTTGAGTTCTATCGCTACGAGGACACCATTAAGCTCGCCGACGATCCCGACTACAACCAGGCTAAATTTGAGGGCATGCTCGAGATTAAGGGCGATTCGGACCACACCAAGCTCATCGAGATGCTCGATGCGCTCAACGACGAATCGCAAAAGATCGATGATGTGCTCGATACCTACTTTGATTCCGAGAATCTGGTTTATTGGCTGGCGTTTCAGATTCTGACGGGCAACTGTGATACGCAGAACCGTAACTGCTATCTGTACAGCCCTCTCAACTCAAATACCTGGTACTTTTTGGATTGGGATAACGACGGCATGCTGCGTAAGCTGGAGCTTTCTCTTACCGGGTTTTCGGACTACGCGAGCTGGGAGCGCGGCGTGAGCAACTACTGGGGCAACGTACTGTTCAATCGTGCGCTGCGCAGCAAATCGTTCCGCAGCGAGCTCGACCGCGCCGTCAAGGACCTGCGTTCGTATATGACCGAGGCACGCCTGAGCAAGATGATCAAGCACTACCGCGAGGTTACTGAATCGCTGGTCTTTGCTTCGCCCGATATCGACCATCTGCCTGTCACCAAGGACCAATACGAGCAGATCGCCGCGGCGATTCCCTCCGAGATCGAGGAGAACTACAAGAGCTTTCGCGAGAGTTTTAAAAAGCCCATGCCGTTCTACATCGGCGTGCCGCAGATCGATAACGGTAAGCTGCGTATTAACTGGGATGCGTCCTACGACTTTGAGGCGCGCGACATTCGCTACACCGTGGAGCTTGCTCGTGACTATGCCATTAGCGACGTGGTCTTTAAGGCCGAGGACGTGCTGCTTCCCGAGGTGACCTGCGATGCGCCCGATGCCGGCCAGTATTTTGTACGCGTGCGTGCCAACAACTCCGACGGCTATACGCAAGATGCGTTTGACTACTATGTGACCGACGACGGCAAGCACTACGGCATGAAGTGTTTTTACGTGCAAGACGGCGGTAAGGTCGTGGAGGACACGTATGAGGAGGGCTAGCGCGCTGCTTGAGCGCTTGGCGGCTCCGCCTGTGCGTACCACGCAGGAGCGTTACCGCCACGAGCTCAAATATCTCATTAACGAGGGCGAGCACGCCGCGCTTGCCTGTCGCATGGCGCCGGTGTTTAAGCTGGACAAGCGTGCGCGGGCGGGCGGTTACACTATTCGCAGCCTGTATTTTGACGACTACTGCAACTCGGCCTACGAGGAAAAAGACGCCGGCATTCTCATGCGCAAAAAGTATCGCGTACGCATCTATAACGGCAGCGACAAGGTGATTAAGCTCGAGCGAAAAAAGAAGTACGGTAGCTGGATTTACAAGGAGGATGCGCCGCTCACGCGCGGCGAGTTTGAGCAGATCCTGGCCGGCGACTACGACTTTTTGCTGAGGAGCCCCTATCCGCTCTGCCGCGAGTTCTACATCGAGTGCATCTGCAACATGATGCGCCCGCGGACCATCGTGGACTACGAGCGCGAGCCGTGGGTGATGGATGAGGGTACTGTGCGCATTACGTTTGACATGAACGTGCGTGCCGCGGTGGGAAGCTTCGATATCTTTGACGCGATGCTGCCCGCGCTGCCGGTCCTGGAGTCCGGCAAGCTGGTGATGGAGGTCAAGTTTACGGAGTTTTGCCCGCAGCTGGTGCGTGATATGGTGCCGCCGGGAGCGGCCGAGCTTACTGCGGTCTCCAAGTACTGCCTGTGTTACGAAAAGACCGCCTACCTGCGCGGATTTAATTACTGGGAATCGGATTTTGAGAACCGAGGGGATATTTAGACCATGAGCACCAGGGACTTTTTTAAGAACTCCGTTTTGGAGGCGTTTGGCCAGGTCGACCCTGCCAAGATTGGCCTTTCGCTGCTCGTGGCGCTCGCCATGGGCATCCTGATCTATTACGTGTACAAGCGCTTTTTTACCGGCGTGGTATATTCGCGCAGCTTTGCCGTGACACTCGTGGGCATGTGCGTGCTTACCTGCATGGTCACGCTCGCGATTTCGACCAACGTGGTCATCTCGCTCGGTATGGTCGGTGCTCTGTCCATCGTCCGCTATCGTACGGCGGTCAAGGACCCGCTCGACCTGCTGTATCTTTTTTGGGCCATTACCACAGGCATTACGGCAGGCGCCGGCATGTACGCGCTCGTGGGGCTTACGGCAGTGGTGATTGTGGTGATGATTGCCGGCTTTGCGAGCCACCAGGACAAGGCGCGCGTGTACATGATGGTCATCCACTACACGGGCCAGACCGCCGGCGACGATATCATGCGTGCATTTGGGCGCACCAAGTTTACGGTGAAGTCCAAGACCATGCGCGGTGACAAGGTCGAGATGGCAGTGGAGGTGTTCTCGGACGGCGTTGACATGCCCTATGCGGACGCCATTCGCGCGCTCGATGGCGTGGAGGACCTGACGCTCATCCAGTACAACGGCGAGTACCACGGCTAACTTTGTTCCGGCGTTTTAACAAACGCCGGACCGCTCGACGCTGCGCGGGCATCTGCCGGGCGATCTGCCGCTCAAACCGTCGCTCGCGTACATAAAGTACGCTTCGCTCCTCTTTCGCGGCACCTCGCCACGGCAGCTGCCCGCTCGCTGGCGTATGCTCGACCTGGTTGGGCCGATTTGGTTCGTATGCCGTCTTCACGGGTATCATGGTGAAAGCGATTTCAATGACAGGGGTGCTCGTGGTAAAGATGAAAGATGTGGCCGAGCTTGCGGGCGTTTCGAGCGCCGCCGTCTCGCGCTACCTCAACGGTGGATATATCTCGGCGGACAAGGCCGAGCGCATTAAGCAGGCAATCGAGTTGACCGGATACGTGCGATCCAGCCAGGCTCGCGCGCTGCGCACCGGTTCCACCAAGCTCATCGGCGTCATCGTGCCTAAGATCAACTCGGAATCCGTGAGCCGCATTACCGCTGGCATTGGCCAGGTGCTCGGTCGCCGTGGCTACCAGATGCTGCTTGCCAACACCGACAATGCGCCCGATCGCGAGCTCGAATACCTCGATTTATTCCAAAACCATCCGGTTGATGGCATTGTGCTGGTGGCAACCATGATCACCGACGAGCACCGTCGGGCGATTGACTCGTGCCGCGTGCCCATTGTGCTGATCGGTCAGCATGTCGAGGGCGCGGCGTGTGTCTATCACGACGATTACGAGGCTGCCTTTGAGCTGGGCCGTGCGCTTGCGGGTCGCGTGGACGGCAAGATCGCCTACATTGGAGTTTCCGAAGAGGACCGCGCGGCCGGTTATGACCGCCGTCGCGGTTTTGAGGCCGGCCTGCGCGCTGCGGGCAACCCGCTCGATTCCGCCTTGATTCGCCTGGGCTCGTTTACGCTCGACTCGGGCTATCGCGCTGCGCGCGAGCTGCTTGCCGATGCCCCCGATGTTTCGTTTATCGCGTGCGCGACCGACACTATGGCTGCCGGCGCCCTGCGCGCTCTTGACGAGGTGCGTGGCATGGGCGAGGGCGTGCGTCGCGTGAGCGGCTTCGGCGACAACGCATTTTTGCGCGCGCTGACGGGCGGCATTCCCACCGTGCATTACGGCTACCTGACCAGCGGCGTCGAGGCGACCAATATGTTGCTCAACGCGCTCGATGGCGAGGAGGGGGAGAGCGGTCTCAAGACGCTCAAGCTCGGCCATCAGCTTATGAATGTCTAGGCCTTGGGCACGTCTGCCTGCCTCTGAGACCCCTGTTTTTGCTTCAAAACTACCTTTCGCCGGCTTTTTCCTACCGTTCACCCTACTATGAAAACGATTACAGTCATATCAAACTGAAAACGTTTACAGTGTATGTGTCAAAGATGGCCGGGTGCACATGCGCCCGTTGGAGGAAAGGGAAGTTATGGACTACCGCAAATCAGCCCAAGAGGTGCTCGACAACGTCGGTGGCGCCGACAACGTTGTTTCGGCCGCACACTGCGCCACGCGTCTACGCCTGGTGATTGCCGATAATTCCAAGGTTAACAAGGAGGCCATCGAGAATGTCGATGGCGCCAAGGGCGTCTTTGAGGCCCAGGGCCAGCTCCAGATTATTTTTGGCACCGGCACCGTCAACAAGGTCTACGAAGAGTTCATCGCGCTCAGCGGCGTCGAGGCTGCCACCAAGGCCGAGGTAAAGGAGGCCGCGGCTCAGCAGCAGAACATCTTTATGCGTGCCATTAAGGTGCTCGGCGACGTCTTTGTTCCCATCATCCCCGCCATCGTGGCTTCGGGCCTGCTGCTGGGCATCATGAGCGCCCTCAACTTTATGGCCTCCAACGGCTTTATCGCGCTCGACACCAATAACTTTATCTACAAGATCGCCGACCTGGTCTCGGGCACGTCTTTTGGCATTCTGCAGATCCTGATCGGTTACTCCGCCGCTAAGGCCTTTGGCGCCAACCCGTATCTTGGTGCCGTCGTCGGCGGTGCGTTCATCAACTCCTCGCTGCAGAGCGCCTACACGGTTGCCTCCGAGGGCGTGCAGACCATGGTCACCGTTATTCCTGGTGTGTACAGCTTTGAGTGGGTCGGCTATCAGGGCCATGTGATCCCCATCGTTATCGCCTGTGCCATTCTGGCCTTCCTCGAGAAGCGCCTACACAAGATCGTTCCCGAGATGTTCGACCTCTTTGTGACTCCGCTCGTCTCGGTGTTCGTGACCGTGCTCGTGACGCTCGTTGCCGTCGGCCCCATCTTCGTGTGGGCCGAGAACGCCATCCTCGGTCTGATCCAGACCCTGCTGACCCTGCCCTTCGGCATCGGTTCCTTTATCGTCGGCCTGTTCTATGCCCCCACGGTCGTTACCGGTATCCACCAGATGTACACCGCCATCGACCTGGGCCAGCTCGCCCAGTATGGCGTGACCTACTGGCTGCCCATCGCCAGCGCTGCCAACATCGCCCAGGGTGGCGCTGCGCTCGCCGTTGCCTTTAAGACCCGCGATGCCAAGATTAAGGGCCTGGCGCTTCCTTCGGCTCTGTCCGCCTTTATGGGCATTACCGAGCCTGCCATCTTTGGCGTGAACCTTCGCTTCTTTAAGCCTTTCATTGCCGGCTGCATCGGCGGCGGCTGCGGTGCCCTGGTCTGCGCGCTCACTTCGCTGGCCGCCTCCGGCACGGGCGTTACCGGCATCTTCGGTATCCTGCTGTGCCTGGCCCAGCCCGTGCAGTACGCGATCATGTTCGCGGTTGCCGCGCTGGTTTCCTTTGGCGTCTCGTTTGTCCTGTACAAGGACGAGCGCAAGGCTTCCGAGCAGGCCTAAGAGCTTTTGATTGAGGGAATGCCCGCGGGTTGTATGCTCACGGGCGTTTCCTGTATCTGGTGCCGTTCTCTGGCGCCTTGTTACTTTCGATCCGTTAGGACTTTGATATGTCTAATGCACTTGGTCGCGATCTTGCAAAGCTGGTTGCCGCCGTTGACGCCGCCGCCACTGAGTGCGGTTATGGCGCGTATGGCCAGCGCTTCCATATTATGCCGCCGGCGGGTTGGCTCAACGACCCCAACGGTCTTTGTCAGGCGGGTGGCGTATTTCACGCGTACTTTCAGTATGCGCCGTTTGATGTCGAGGGCGGCGTTAAGGTCTGGGGCCATGCGACGAGCCGCGACCTTATGACGTGGGACTACGTTGGCGCCCCGCTGCTGCCCGACGAGCCGTTCGATTGCCATGGCGTGTATTCGGGCTCCGCGCTTGCCGAGGACGGCCGCATTCGCGTGTTGTACACGGGCAACGTTAAGCTTTCCGATGCGGACGGCACGTACGACTACGTCAATACCGGTCGTCGCGCCGATACTGTTTATGTCGAGAGCGTTGATGGCCTTGCCGGTCGGGAGTTCAGCCAAAAGCGCGTGGTGCTGGCGTCCGAGGATTATCCCGAGGATTTGACCTGCCACGTGCGTGACCCCAAGGTGTGGCGTGACACGGACGGGCGTTATCACATGGTGCTGGGCGCGCGTCGTCGCGTGGATGGGCCGCATGTCGATAGTCGATTTTGCGCCATGCACGGCGAGGGTGCCGGGCGCGATGTGGGTGAGATCCTGGTGTATGGCTCGGCCGATATGCTGAGCTGGGAGCTCGAGAACCGTGTGTCTACGCCCGAGCGCTTTGGCTTTATGTGGGAGTGCCCCGGCTACATCGAGCTCGATTCGAATGGCGATACGGCGGCGTTTCTGTCGTTCTCGCCTCAGGGTCTTGAGGGCGGCCGTTGGGACCGCGGCAACGTATACGCTGCTGGCTACATGCCTGTAACGGGCGACATTACCGGTGGTGACGGTGCCTATGAGCTGGGTGAGTTCCGCCTGTGGGACGCCGGTTTTGACTTCTATGCTCCGCAGGAGTTTACGTCCGAGGACGGTCGCCATATTCTAATCGGCTGGATGGGCATGCCCGATGAGCCGACCTATGGCAACGCACCCACCGTGGTGTGCGGCTGGCAGCACTGCATGACGGTGCCGCGTGAGCTTACAGCCGGTGCCGGCGGCGTGGTGCTGCAGCTGCCGGTGCGCGAGATCGAGCACCATTATGCCTCGGTGCGTGTGGGGGAGGGCTCGTTGGAGGTTGCCGGCGATGCCTGCTTTGATGTTGTTGTCGACTGTGTCGACGGCGCGTTTACCGCGATCGTTGATGGCGAGCTGAAGCTGGCGTTTGTGCCCGCCGAGGACGAACTGCCCCCGCGCTTTGAGATGCGATTTACCGATGAGGGCCGCGCTTCTGCCGGCTGCGGTCGTACTGTGCGCTGGGAGTCCGTCGACGAGGTTCGTAACGTGCGCATTGTTGGCGATGCCTCGTCGGTCGAGGTGTTTGTGAACGATGGTGCGCTCGTGTTTTCGACGCGCATCTATCCCGAGGCCTATGGCGTGACCGTTGACGCTCCGGGTGCGAGCGTGACCTATCACGCGCTCAATATCTAGGAGATTCGTCGCATATCGGCGCTATACTGCAGCCGTTGCCCACGATGCGGGAAACATCCGCATCGTGGGTTTTTGCTTATGAAGGGACGGTGCCGCGTGGACGTGCAACAGCTAGAAGAGGCTTGGGCTTTGAGAGCCGGCGCGCGTGAGGCGCGGTTGCTTGCGGCCTCGCATGTGCCAGCAGCGCTGCCGCAGCTGGGGATTGTGTGTCCCGGCGATCGTCTGGTTGCCTTTGCGGACGACTTTGCCGATGCGTTTGCGAGCGGATTTGACGGCTGCGATGTCGCGCTGGTGGGCTCGCCGTCCGCCGAGGCGTTTGCCGCTGCGTCCGAGGGTTTTGATGCTTCGTTTGATGCCGAGGGTCCGCACCTGTGGTGGTTCGTCAACTCCATCGGCGGGCTTGGTCTGCGTGTGCCCGACCTTCGCGCTCTGGGCCGCGCGGCTCGCGTGGCCCACGCGCTGTTTGTGGCGGATAACACGGTGGCGTCGGCTTTTGGCTGCGATTCACTGCGGCTGGGTGCTGCGCTGTCGCTTGAGGCGCTCGATCGCGTGTGCGCCGGCAAGGCTCCGCGCAAGTTGGTTGCCGTATCGGTCGCGCGCTCGCAGCTCAAGCGCCATCGCGTGGATGCCGCGGCTGAGTGCGCGCATGCCCTGCTTGAGGGCTGTGGCTTGGCCAAGCTTGATATGCCTGCTGACGAGGCCGGTGTGCTGGAGCGCGGGCTGGACACGCTCGATGCCCGCATGCAGGCGCATTTCGACCGCGCACGTGCGCTGGCCGAGTATCTGGCCGCCAATGAGATGGTGCGCAACGTGCGCTATCCCGGGCTGAGCTCGCATCCCGACCATGCGGCTGCAACGGGAATCCTCGAGCACGGCTTTGGCCCGGCAGTTGAATTTGATCTTATCGAGCGTAGTGCGTGCGAGCTGTTCGATGCTTTGCCCGGGGAGTTTCGCACATCGCTTGCCGGCGGCGCAACGACGCGCCTTTCAGCCCCAAGCGGCAAACAGGGGAGCACCATCCGCCTCTTCGCCGGCACCGACGACCCTTTACAGGTAGCCGCCACCCTCGACAACGCCCTTCGCAAGTTAGCTACTCTTTGATACTTGCGATGAGGGCGTCGGCTTTGGTGGCGATGACGTTGTTAATGTCGGCCTGCAGCTCTTCGTAGGCCGCTATGGCTCGCTCGCCGGCGGGGGTGAGGGTGGATCCGCGGGCGCCGTCGCGCTCGATGAGCTTGCAGCCCAGCTGCCCTTCCGCCTCGTTCACAATGCGCCAGGCTTTGGAGTATGCCATGCCCATGCTCTTGGCGGCACGGTTGAGCGAGTGCTCTCGGGCGATACCCTGCAGCAGCAAGACACAGCCGTGTCCAAACACGCCCGGCAGATCTTTGTCGCACGCTTGAATGACCAACTTTGCCGTCGTCTTGTACTCCATACGCTCCACGTCTCCCCGCTAAAGTGTTTGCTGGGCAAACGCAAAGCCTGCGTCAAACCCTCGTGTGCTCTTCTTAAATCATGCATTGTAGCAGTCAAAGTGCGTTAAGATACTTCCCCAGTATTGGGCGCCCAAGGTTGGGCTGGGTCCTACGAGGCCTGCAGCCGACCGGTCGCATGGAAAAAGGAGAAACATGGCTACGTTCTTTCCCGGTGAGTCCCACACGTTTTCGGAGTATCTGCTGGTCCCTGGTTACTCGTCCTCGCAGTGCATTCCCAACAACGTCTCTCTTAAGACGCCGCTAACCCGCTTTAAGCGCGGTGAGAAGCCGGCAATCACCCTGAACATCCCCATGGTTTCCGCCATCATGCAGTCCGTCTCGGGCGTCGACATGGGTGTCGCGCTCGCTACCGAGGGTGGCCTGTCCTTCATTTACGGTTCCCAGAGCGCCGAGTCCGAGGCCGCTATGGTCAAGGCCGTCAAGGATCACAAGGCCGGCTTCGTTCAGTCCGATTCCACCCTGACCCCCGACATGACTATGGAGCAGGTCATCGAGCTCAAGGAGAAGACCGGTCACTCCACCATGCCGGTCACCGACGACGGCACTCCCAAGGGTAAGCTCCTGGGCATCGTCACCAGCCGTGACTATCGCCCCAGCCGCGATGACCACCAGACGAAGGTCTCCGAGTTCATGACCCCGCGTGAGCAGCTCATCGTGGGCGACAAAAACATCAGCCTCAAGGTTGCCAATGACGTCATCTGGGACAACAAGCTCAACGCTCTGCCCATCGTCGACGACTACGATCACCTCATGGGTATCGTCTTCCGCAAGGACTACGACAGCCACAAGACCAACCCCAACGAGCTGCTCGACGGCGACAAGCGCTACATGGTCGGCGCCGGTATCAACACCCGCGACTATGCCGAGCGCGTGCCGCTGCTCATCGAGGCTGGTGCCGATGTCCTGTGCATCGACTCTTCCGAGGGCTTCAGCGAGTGGCAGAAGCGCACCATCGAGTGGATCCGCGCCAACTACGGCGAGGACGTCAAGGTCGGTGCCGGTAACGTTGTCGACGCCGAGGGCTTCCGCTTCCTGGCCGACTGTGGTGCCGACTTCATCAAGGTCGGTATCGGCGGCGGTTCCATCTGCATCACCCGTGAGACCAAGGGTATCGGCCGTGGCCAGGCCACCGCGCTGATCGATGTCTGCCGCGCTCGCGACGAGTACTACGAGGAGACCGGCGTCTACGTGCCCGTGTGCTCCGACGGCGGCATCGTTTATGACTACCACATGACGCTCGCCCTTGCCATGGGTGCCGACTTTATGATGCTGGGCCGTTACTTCGCCCGCTTTGACGAGAGCCCGACCGAGCGCGTCAACGTGAACGGTCAGTACATGAAGGAGTACTGGGGCGAGGGTTCTGCGCGTGCTCGCAACTGGCAGCGCTACGACCTGGGCGGCGCCGCGAAGCTCAGCTTCGTCGAGGGCGTCGACTCCTACGTCCCGTACGCCGGCTCCCTCAAGGACGGTGTGGGCGGCACGCTCTACAAGGTCAAGTCCACGATGTGCAACTGCGGTGCCCTCTCGATTCCCGAGCTCCAGGAAAAGGCACGCCTGACCCTGGTAAGCTCCACCTCCATCGTCGAAGGCGGCGCCCACGACGTAGTCGTCAAGGATTCCCAACAGAGCGTCAGCTACCGCTAAGCGGCTTTCCCAAGCACCGCACCTTGCCGTTCAAACCGTCGCTCGCGTACCAAAGTACGCGTCGCTCCTCTTTCACGGCAATCTGCGGCACTTGGAAAACCCGATCATGTTTGGGCGGGTAACAATTAGCGGTTGATTCACAACCACGTTATTTAGATAAAGCGAGATGCCTGCAAGTCGCAGGCATCTCGCTTGTTGTATTTGCTATCATCATGCGAGTTAACGATGTGGCGGGGCGTTCTTACCTTTGCTCGCTGCAAGTTCCGCACGAGCCGAAGAGCACTTAATGTGCTCTTCGTGCGAGCAGGACTGTCCGCAGCAGCGAGTAAAGGTAAGAACGCCCCGCCCCAACCCAGCTAACAAAGGAGCTGATATGTGCGATTGCACAGATCATAAGGACGAGATCCCTGCCTACGACGCGCAGGCCATTGAGTCCAGGTGGATGAAGGCCTGGGAGGACTCCAACCTCTTTGCCGTCGACACCGACGACAGCAAGCCCAAGAAGTACGTGCTCGAGATGTTCCCGTATCCGTCGGGCGACCTGCACATGGGCCATGCGCGCAACTATACCATCGGTGATGCCATGGCCCGTCAGGCCCGCATGCGCGGCTACGACGTGCTGCACCCCATCGGCTTTGACGCCTTTGGCCTGCCTGCCGAGAACGCCGCCATCAAGCACAACACGCAGGCTGCCGCCTGGACGTATAAGAACATGGACCAGGCGCTTGCCACGATGAAGCGCATGGGCTTCTCCTACGATCTGGATCGCATGGTCAAGACCTGCAGCCCTGACTACTACCGTTGGGGTCAGTGGATCTTTGAGAAGATGTGGGAAAAGGGCCTGGTCTATCGCAAGAAGAACCCGGTCAACTGGTGCCCCAACTGCAAGACCGTTCTGGCTAACGAGCAGGTTACCGAGGGCAAGTGCTGGCGCTGCGGCACCGAGCCCGAGAAGCGCGACCTTGAGCAGTGGTACTACAAGATTACCGAGTACTCTCAGGAGCTGCTCGACGACTTGGAGAAGCTCCCCGGCTGGCCCGAGCGCGTCAAGCAGATGCAGGCCAACTGGATCGGTCGCTCCGAGGGCGCCGAGGTCGACTTTACCCTGTGCGACCAGGATGGCGAGCCCATCGAGGGCGACGAGGGCAAGATTACCGTCTTCACCACGCGTGCCGATACCCTTTTTGGCGTCTCCTTCTTTGTCCTGGCTCCCGAGTACGCCGGCCTGCACGAGCTCGTCGAGGGCACGGAGTACGAGGAGGCCGTCACCAAGATCGTCGAGGACTCCAAGCATATCTCTGCCGTCGAGCGTGCCCAGGGCACCCTCGAGAAGCACGGTGCCTTCACGGGCCGCTATGTGGTAAACCCCGTCAACGGCGAGAAGGTCCCCGTGTGGGTTGCCGATTATGTCGTTGCCGACTACGGTACCGGTGCCGTCATGGCCGTTCCCTGTGGCGACCAGCGCGACTTTGAGTTTGCCCGTAAGTACGACCTGCCGATCGTGCCAATCATCCTGGACGACGATGACCGCGCAGCCGTCGAGGCTAATGGCGAGACCATCGATACCTTCCATGCCGAGACCGTCGACTGGGATTGCGCCCACGCTGCCGAGGGCACGCTCGTCCAGTCCGGCAAGTACACCGGCATGCGCGGCGGCAAGCACTCCGAGGGCGAGGCTGCGATCGTGGCCGACCTCGAGGCCATGGGCTGTGGTCGTCGCAAGGTCGAGTTCCGTCTGCGCGACTGGCTCATTTCCCGTCAGCGCTATTGGGGCAACCCCATCCCGGCCATCCACTGCGAGCACTGCGGCATCGTGCCCGTGCCCGAGGATCAGCTGCCGGTGACGCTGCCCGAGAACCTGGACCTGGGCGCTGGCGAAACCCTTGCCGAGTGCAAGGAGTTCTACGAGACCACCTGCCCGGTCTGCGGCCGCCCGGCCAAGCGCGAGACCGATACCATGGACACCTTTACCTGCTCCAGCTGGTATTACCTGCGCTATACCGATCCGCACAACACTGAGCTGCCCTTCTCCCGTGAGGCCGCCGACCGTTGGATGCCCGTCGATAACTACATCGGCGGCATCGAGCACGCCATTCTGCACCTGCTCTACAGTCGTTTCTTTACCAAGGCACTGCGCGATCTGGGCCTGCTGAGTGTGGACGAGCCCTTCACCAACCTGCTGTGCCAGGGCATGGTCAAGGACGAGAACGGCGATACCATGTCCAAGTCCAAGGGTAATGTCGTGCCCCCGAGCTCGGTCATCGAGCCCTACGGCGCCGACACCATGCGTCTGGCGATCCTGTTTATCGCCCCGCCCGAGAAGGACTTCGACTGGGACCCCAAGGCCGTCGAGGGCGCCAACCGCTTTATCAAGCGCGCCTGGCGTATCGTTTGGCAGCTCGTCCAGTCCGGCGATGCCAACGTGGCCTTCGACAAGTCCGCACTCGACGAGGTTGCGATGAAGCTCTATCGCGAGCGTCACCGCACCATCGCCAAGTGCACCGAGGACTTCGATCGCGGCCAGTTTAACACCGCGATCTCGGCCGTCATGGAGCTCGTCAACGCGGCGAGCGCCTACCTCAACGCCACCGAGGGTACCGCCCGCGACAAGGCGCTGTGCTACGGCGTGGCCAAGGACATCGTGAGCGTCCTTGCCCCCATCTGCCCGTTCTGGGCCGACGAGCTGTGGCACGAGGCGCTCGGCTGCGAGGGCAACGCCTATACCGCCGCCTGGCCCGAGTTCGACCTGGCCGAGTCCGTTGAGGACACGGTGCAGATCGTGGTCCAGGTGCTCGGCAAGGTCCGCGGCCGCGTCGACGTTGCCCGCGATGCCTCTAATGAGGATATGCAGGCTGCCGCCGAGGCCGCCGTCGCCAAGTGGCTCGAGGGCAAGACGGTCGTCAAGGCCATCTGCGTGCCCGGTAAGCTGGTCAACCTGGTGGTCAAGTAAGCACTGCGCGCTTAGCTGACGTGCTATAGGCGAGGGGCGATCCGGCTAGGTCGCCCCTCGTTTTTCATGTACCTGTCCTGGTGCCTGCGGTCAATTGTTCTATTCTTGTGGAGAACCTGTGCTCCCGCTGACCTGCAGGTTCGTACTGTGCTTGCACGTTTCCGCAGCTATTGGTATAGTTTGCTTGCAAATGAAGTTGTAATTGAAAGAAGTGGGGTTTCGGCCCCGCTTCTTTTTTGTATGGATGGAGGTGCCGCAATGGTCAAGACCAAGACCGAGCAGGCGATCATCGACGCGCTCGAGGCCGTCGCTCCCCAGCACGATATCGATATCGTCGACGTCGAGCTCGTGGGTGCCACCAAGGCCCCCTGCGTGCGTGTGCGTATCGAGGGTGCCGAGGGTCAGAGCCTGTCGCTCAACGACGTCACGGCCAACACAAAGTGGGTCGGCGATGTGATTGAGGAGCTCGATCCCATCTCTTCGAGCTATACGCTCGAGGTGTCGAGCCCGGGCATGGCGCGCCCGCTGCGCCGCCCGTGCGACTTTGCCCGCTTTGTGGGCGAGAATTGTGAGCTCACCTCCACCGCCACCGAGGGCCGTCGCAAGTACGCCGGCAAGATTGCCGCCGCCACCGAGACGAACGTGACCCTCGAGCTCGAGGACGGCGAGTCCGTTACCCTCGATTTCTCTGATGTTAAAAAGTGCAAGTTGAAGCCCACCTACGACTTCAAGCCCGCGAAGGAAGGAAAGTAAGATGGCAGCATCCGACATGATGTCCGCCCTGATGGAGCTTTGCCAGGAGAAGCACATCGACCAGCTCTACTTGATCGACCGCTTGGAGCAGTCGCTCGCCAAGAGCTATGCCGAGATCCTGCATCTTGAGTGGGGCGCCAAGGTGACCATCGACCGCACCACCGGCAAGATCTACGTCTACCGCCTGGAGCCGATCGACGATTCCATGGACGAGGAGGGCAACTTCACCGAGTTCGAGGAGATCGACGTCACCCCCAAGAATACGAGCCGCATCGCTGCCCAGCACGCCAAGGCCGAGATCAACGCCATCGTGCGTAACTCCGCCCGCGAGCAGATCTACGAGGAGTTCTCCGGCCGCATCGGTGACCTCATCAGCGGTACCGTGCTGCAGTCCACGCCCGACTTCACGATCGTCAAGATTCGCGAGGGCGTCGAGGCCGAGCTGCCGCACTTCGACCAGCGCCGTTACGAGAACGAGCGCAACGAGCGTCCGATGGGCGAGCGCTACCTGCACAACCAGCACATCAAGGCCGTGATCATCGACGTTCGCGACCCCAACTCCAACCTGCAGCCGGTTCGTGGCGAGCACAGCCGTCCGCCGATTGTCATCTCCCGTACCCACCCCGAGCTCATGCGTCGTCTATTTGAGCAGGAGGTGCCCGAGATCTATGAGGGCACCGTCCAGATCAAGTCGATCGCCCGCGAGCCCGGTCAGCGCTCCAAGGTCGCCGTCCACTCGCTCGACGACCGTCTGGATCCCGTGGGCGCCTGCGTCGGCCCCAAGGGCAGCCGTGTTCGCGCTGTCGTGGGCGAGCTCCGCGGCGAGCGCGTCGACGTCATCCTGTGGGATGCCGATCCTGCCGTCTACGTTGCTAACGCCCTGTCGCCCGCTAAGGTCACCCGCGTCCTCATCGACGAGGAGAAGGCCTACGCCGGCGTCATCGTGCCCGACGACCAGCTGTCCCTCGCCATCGGCAAGGAGGGCCAGAACGCCCGCCTCGCCGCGCGCCTGACCGGCTGGCACATCGACATCAAGTCCGAGACGCTTGCCGCCGACATCCTCAAGAACGTTCCCGTTCACGAGGAGCCCGCCGCCGACCTGATCGGTGACGAGGAGGACGAGGACGTCCGCCGCTGCGAGTACGTGTCCGAGGACGGCATCCAGTGCCGAAACCAGGCTCGTCCCGGCTCCCGTTTCTGCGGTGTCCACGACACCGACGCCTTCGATGATGCGGAGGACCTGATCTAGCGCGCGGTCGCGCCGGGCGGGTCCCGGCGCGTCTCCCACGCTCGTTCAGTCTCTAGGCACCCAAGGTGCCAGAAAGGGTAGGTGAAGTCATATGGCAAAAGTCCGTGTGTCCACCCTGGCCAAAGAGTTCGGCATGACCTCCAAGGAACTGATGGGTCATCTTGCCGATATGAAGATTCCCGCTAAGTCCGCTTCCTCCACCTTGGAGGACGCCTATGTCGCCATGGTCCGCAAGCAGCTCGCCTCGGTAATCGAGGCCCGCGCTCAGGAAGTCGAGGCCGCCAAGCAGGCTGAGGAGCAGGCAGCTGCCGCCGAGGAGGCCGCTCGCGCCGCCGAGGCCGAGCGCGAGCGCATCGCCGCCGAGAAGGCCCGCGAGGAGGAGCGTCGCCAGTTTGCCGCAGCCCAGGCTGCTGAGGAGGCTGCCCGCGCCGAGGCCGAGGCCAAGAAGAAGGCCGAGCAGGAGCGCCTTGCCCGTGAGAAGGAGGAGGCTGCCCGCGAGGCCCAGCGCCGCGCCGTTCCCGCTTCCGACTCCGGTTCGCGCTTCCGTTCGCTGCTCGACCAGATCGCCGCACAGGAGACCGTGCTCAAGGAGAAGAAGGACGCCGAGGACAAGGCCAAGGCCGAGCGCGCCGCAGAGCGCGGTAACCGTCGTGGCGGCAACAACGATCGCCGCGGTGGCCGTCGTAACGATCGCAACGCTTCCGACAACAACTCCGAGCGCAACGCCTCCGAGAGCCGTCCGCACAGCCATCGCACCAACGCCAGCAACAACGTCGCTGCCGGCATGGACTTCCCCAACCCCGATAAGCAGGGCAAGGGCAAGAAGCGCAAGGGCGGTCACAACAACGAAGAGGATCACTACAGCCGCATGGCTCGCGAGGCCGAGGAGTACAGCCGCGAGAAGGTGCTCGAGGAGGCTCGTGCCGCCGTCGAGGAGGCCTCTCGCGAGTCCACCGGTCGCCGCAAGAAGCGCAAGGAGAAGCGCGAGCGCGAGGCTGCCAAGGCTCAGGAGGAGCGCAAGATAGAGGAGGCGCTGGCCCAGGGCGTGAACCCCGAGGACCTCGACGCCATCAAGGTCTCCCAGGGCGTTACCGTCCAGGAGCTTGCCGAGGCGCTCGATGTTCCGGCCAACGACATCATCAAGCGCCTGTTCCTGCTGGGCACGCCGCTCACGATGACGCAGTCCATGTCCGACGACCTTGTCGAGCTCGTTGCCGACGACCTGGGCCGTCAGATTAAGATCATCACCCCCGAGGAGGAGAACACCTTCTCGTTCTACGACGATCCCGCCGACCTTAAGCCGCGCGCCCCGGTCGTCACCGTCATGGGCCACGTCGACCACGGCAAGACGTCGCTGCTCGACGCCATCCGTCACACCGGCGTCGCTGCCGGCGAGGCGGGCGGCATTACGCAGGCCATCGGCGCTTCGCAGGTCATGATCAACGATCGCAAGATCACCTTTATCGATACCCCCGGTCACGCCACCTTTACGGCTATGCGTGCCCGTGGCGCCAAAGTGACCGACATCGTCATTCTGATCGTGGCCGCCGACGACGGCGTCATGCCCCAGACCGTCGAGTCGATCAACCACGCCAAGGCTGCCGGCGTACCCATCGTCGTCGCCGTCAACAAGATCGATAAGCCCGGCGCCAACCCCGACCGTGTGCGTCAGGAGCTCACCGAGTACGGCGTCATCCCCGAGGAGTGGGGCGGACAGAATATGTTCGTCAACATCTCGGCCAAGCAGAAGATCGGTATCGACGACCTTCTGGAGACCGTGCTGCTCCAGGCCGATGTACTCGAGCTCAAGGCCAACCCGGACACCTTTGCCTCCGGCAACGTCCTCGAGGCCAAGCTCGACAAGGGCCGCGGCTCGGTCGCTACCGTGCTCGTGACCCGCGGTACCCTGCACGTGGGCGATACGCTGGTCGCCGGCCTTACCTACGGTCGCGTCCGCGCCATGCTCGACCCCAAGGGCCGTGCCGTCACCGAGGCTGGTCCCTCCGACGCCGTCGAGATCCTGGGCCTGCAGTCCGTGCCCAACGCCGGTGACGAGTTCCGCGTGTTCGAGGACGAGCGCGAGGCTCGCGCCCTTGCCGACGAGCGTTCGCTGAAGGCCCGTATCGAGGAGCAGAGCCGCGTCAAGCACGTCACGCTCGAGAACCTCTTCGAGACCATTGCCGACGCCGAGGTCAAGGAACTCAACCTGATCATCAAGGCCGACGTCCAGGGTTCCATCGAGGCTCTTCAGGACTCGCTCGACAAGATGGATCAGTCCGAGGTCCGCATCAACACGATCCACTCCGCTGTCGGTGCCATCAACGAGACCGACGTCGTCCTGGCCGACGCCTCCAACGCCATCATCATCGGCTTTGGCGTTCGTCCCGACGGCAAGGCCCGCTCCGCCGCCGAGCGCGAGGGCGTCGAGATCCGTTGCTACGACGTCATCTACAAGTGCCTCGAGGACCTCGACGCTGCCCGTATCGGCATGCTCAAGCCCACCGAGGTTGAGGTCTCCACGGGCACTGCGACCGTCCTGGACACCTTCAAGGTGCCCAAAGTCGGCATCGCCGCCGGTGTCCGCGTCGAAGAGGGTGAAATCGCTGCGACCGATTCCGTACGCCTGGTGCGCGACGGCATCGTGGTCTTCAACGGTAAAATCGCTTCGATGCGTCACTACAAGGACGAGGCCAAGAGCCTCAAGAGCGGCTCCGAGGGCGGTATTGGCCTGGAGAACTTCCAGGACATCAAGCCTGGCGACACCATTGAGGGCTACCGCATCGACCAGGTTGCCCGTACCGAGTAGGGGGTAGCGCTATGAAGCAAACGCAGGCAACCCGCCGTCTGGGCGAGCAGCTTCGCGAGAAGCTCGGTTATATCCTGCTCTTTGAGGTTTCCGATCCGCGTCTCGACCTGGTCACCTTGACCGCGGTCGAGGTCGCGGTGGACCGTTCGTTCGCGCGCGTGTACGTGTCGTGCGACGCGAGCCGCTACGATGAGGTCATGGAGGCGCTCGCCAGCGCCAAGGGTCGCATCCGTAGCCTGTTGGCCCGCTCGCTCGATTGGCGCGTCACGCCCGATCTCGATTTTCGCATCGATCGCTCGACCGATGAGGCCGAGCGCATCACGCGCGCGCTGGAAAACGTTCCCGCCACGCTTGCGATCGAAAAGGACGAGGACGGCTATCCCATAGCGGATGCCGCCCAGGAGGCAGCTTTAGATGACTAATTCCGCCGACCTCGCCTCGTGCGAGTCTGCAGATATTCAGCGACGCATCCTCGAGCTCATCGAGGGTGCGTCCTCCATTGCGATTTCGGGACATACTTCTCCCGATGGCGATGCCTTGGGCTCCGTATTGGGTCTGGGCCTTTCGCTCATGAAGTTTTTCCCCAACAAGGACATTGCCCTGCTGCTGGCAGACGATGACCCAGTTCCGCGCATCTACCGCTTTATGGAAGGCTCCGATCGTCTGGTGCCGGCATCTGCGTACACCGGCAATCCTGACCTGTTCATCTCGGTGGACGTGCCGGTCGTCGAGCGCCTCAATAATTCCGCCGAGGTGCTTCGCCGCTCCAAGCATGTGGTGTGCTTTGATCACCATCCGGCGCGCGAGGAGTTTGCCGAGCTCAGCCTGAGGCGCGTCGAAGCTGCAGCCTGCGCTATGATCATCGACCGCTTCTTGGACAATTGTGGCATTGTCGCACGTGATGGCGTTGCGACCTGCCTGCTGTGTGGCTTGGTTACCGATACCGGCCGTTTTCAGTACCAAAACGCCGATGCCGCCGCGTTCCATGCGGCCTCGCGCCTGGTGGCGCACGGTGCCGATCCGGCGCGCGTTGCGCTCGAGGTCTACCAGAGCATGCGCGTTGAGTTTTTGCACCTCAAGTCCATCGTTATGGGCCGCATTAAGACGGTCGCGCATGGGCGCGTGGCGTATAGCTACGCGTACCAGAGTGACCTTGAGGCTTGCGGTGTCACCTCGGATGAGTGCGATGGCCTGGTTGACGTGGTGCGCTCGGTGATGGGCGTCGAGGTTTGCATGTTCTTAAAGGGCATTGAGGGCGATACCAAGGTGCGTGGCAACCTGCGCTCCAAGGGCGACCTCGATGTGTCCGAGATTGCTGCCAATTTTGGCGGTGGCGGGCATCATGCCGCCGCCGGCTTTTCCAACAACGGAACAATTCTCGAGACGCTCACCGTGGCACTTCCCATGCTGGCCGAGCTGGTAGGGGAGGATCCCGCTTTGGTGACCGTCGAGCTTTAACTTTTTGGATGGTACATGGCTCGTCGTACGCCTTCACAACTGAATATGCTGCTCGCTGTCGATAAGCCGGTGGGCTGCACGTCCCACGATGTGGTCTCGCAATGCCGACGCGCCCTCCATGAGCGGCGTGTCGGCCATGCCGGCACGCTCGACCCCATGGCATCTGGCGTCATGGTGGTGGGTGTGGGCCAGGCCACCCGTCTGCTGGGCATGCTCACGCTCGATACCAAAAGCTACGTCGCCGATATTTCGTTTGGCGCCGAGACCAATACCGATGATGCGGAGGGCGAGGCGGTCCGCACGGTGGCTGTTGCCAACGAGCTCCGCGATCCTGCCTATGCTCGTGAGCGCTTGGCCGCCATGCTGGGCCCGCAGATGCAGGTGCCGCCGGCGTTTTCTGCTATCTCGGTCAATGGCGTTCGCGCCTACAAGTCTGCTCGCGAGGGCAATGCGGTGGACCTACCTCCGCGCCCCGTCGAGGTCTATGCCGCCGACCTGATCGCCGTGGGCGGCGAAGGTGATACGTGTGTGTGGACCGTGGCGTTCTCGGTGAGCAAGGGCACCTATATCCGTGCGCTCGCTCGCGACCTGGGCCGCGCTTGCGATAGCGCCGCGCATATTTCCGCGCTGCGCCGCACGGCCTCCGGTGTTGTTTCCATTGGCGCCTGTCATGCGGTCGAGGAGCTTTCTCCCGAGTCCGCGGCTGGCTTTGCCCTGGATCCCATTGCGGCCCTGGGCGCCACACGTGTTGACTTGCCGGGCAATCTTGCCGACGACCTGCTCTGCGGCCGACGCATTCCCGTTGAGCGTGCGCTTGCCGATTTCGATTCCTCGAAGGCGCCGTTTGCGTTGGTGCTCGATGGGGGACTCAAGGCGCTCGCCCGCATTGAGGGCGGCCGCTTTGTCATGGAGCACGTGTTTCCGCAGGCAATCGGCGGTGTTCGATGATGTTGTCCGCTCGCGAGCTCGCGCGTGTCTTTTTCGCGGGCGAGTCGGACGAGGCTCGCATCGTTCCTGCCGATACGTTTGATGAGTGTGAGCACTTGGGTGCCGCTTCAATCGCCATTGGCGTGTTCGACGGCGTTCACCGTGGACACCAGGAACTCATCCAAGCGCTTGTCCGTGATGCGCATGCTCACGGCTGCAAGGCAGTCGTGGTCACTTTCGATCCCGACCCGGACGTAGTGGTGAGCCCTTCGCCCGCTCAAAAATTGATGACGACGGCCGACCGTCTGCATGCCCTGGCTCTCACCGGGGTCGATGCGGTCGTGGCCGTTCCCTTTACGCCTGCGGTGGCGGCTCTCGACCACGTGGGTTTTCTTGAGCTGCTTTCGCGCGTCGTCGATATCCGCTCGATTCGCGTTGGCAGCGACTTTAGGTTGGGTCGCGGCGGCGCCTCGGGCGTTGCCGAGATGCAGGCGTGGGGAGCCACGCGCGGTGTAGACGTCTTTGGCCACAAGCTGCTGTGCGTCGATGGGCAGACGATCTGTGCCACCCGTATTCGCCAGGAGCTCCGCCAGGGTCATGTTGAGCTTGCCGCCGAGCTGCTCGGCCGCCCGTATATGTTGCGAGGTATTGTTGCCGGCGGTCGTCACCAGGGTTCCGACATGGGTTTTCCCACGGCAAATATTCAGGTGCGCGAGGGTATTCAGGTTCCTGCCGATGGCGTCTACGAGGGCCTTGTGCTGGTCGACGATACCGTGTGGCCTGCCGCCGTCAACGTGGGCCTGCCGCCGACGTATGCCGACGACGCCGCCTCGGCGCATCTCGAGGCCAACTTGATCGGGTATGCGGGCGACCTGTACGGCGCCTCGGTGTCGTTGGCGTTTACGCGTTGGCTGCGCCCTTCGCGCGTGTTCGATTCGTTGGACGAGCTTATCGCGACCGTCGAGGGTAATATCGAGGACATTCGTCACAACTTGGGCGAGCAGGGGGTGAGCATCCGTGATTAGCGTTGAGGAGAAAGACCAGGTACGCGCTGCGTCTGACCTAGTCGCCATCGTGCAGGAAACGGTTGAGCTCAAGCCTCGCGGCCATGAGTTTTGGGGCTGCTGCCCCTTTCATGGCGAAAAGACGCCGTCCTTCCACATTATTCCCGCCACGCAGGTGTGGCATTGCTTTGGCTGCGGCGAGGGTGGCGACGTCTTCACCTATATCATGAAGCGCGAGAACCTGAGCTTTCCCGAGTCAATCCGTTATTTGGCCGATCGCGCGGGTATTGAGCTGCATGACACCGGAGATCGCCGCGAGCGCGGTACCAAGCGTGCCCGAATCTACGATCTGTGCGCCGAGACCGCCCAGTTCTACCACACCATGCTTATGCGCGGTAAGGACGGCCGTCCGCGCGAGTACTTTGCCAGCCGCGGCATGGGCGGCGACGTCTGCCGCCGCTACTGCCTGGGCTTTGCGCCGGGTCGCAACGCGCTGGTGTCGCACCTGTCCCAGGCGGGTTTTACCCCGCAGGAGATGATCGACGCCAATGTTGCCGTGAGCCGCGGGCGCGGGCAGCTTGCCGACCGCTTCTACGACCGCGTGATGTTTCCCATCTTTGACGAGCAGGGTCACAACATTGCCTTTGGCGGGCGCATCATGGGTGACGGCCAACCCAAGTACCTCAACACCGCCGAGACGAGCGTGTTTCATAAAAAGCGAAACCTCTACGGCTTTAATTGGGCCAAGGAGTTTATTGTCGCGCAGGATACCGCCATCGTGGTAGAGGGCTATACCGACTGCATCGCCTGTTGGGAGGCGGGGATTAAAAACGTCGTCGCCACGCTGGGCACCGCGCTCACGGAGCATCACGTCAAGACGCTCACCCGCTTTGCCAAGCGCATCGTGTACATGTTCGATGGTGACGCCGCCGGCCAAAAGGCCGCTCGCCGTGCGATTCAGTTTATCGAGCAGGATTCTATGGACCTGCGCTGCGTGGTGCTGCCCGACGGCAACGATCCCATGGAGTTCATCACCGCGCATGGTGGCGAGGCATTGCAGGCGCGCATCGATGCCTCCGAGCCCCTCATGGACTTTGTGTACCGTTCGCTGCAGGAGTCGAGTGACATCACCACGCCGGGCGGTCGCGCCAAGGCGCTGGAGGATGCGCTGACGCTTATCTATCCGTTGCGCGACAGCTATATGATCGACACGTACTTTATCCAGATTGCCGACCTGTTGGGTTTGGATCTGGAGACAGTGCGTGCGAGCTCGGGTCGCGTGTTTCGCGATGTCGCCAAGCGCGAGGATGCGGAACGACGTCGTGAGCAGAACTTTGAGCGCCAGCGGGCGCAGGCCGAGCGCTCTGGTAGCGCGGGCAGTCGGGCATTGGGTTCCCGCGATGCCGGTCGCGGTGCTTGGGCATCGGGCGCTACGCCGCCGGTGTCCGAGCCGGTCGAAGAAGAGCCGTACGACTACGTCCCGCTCGATGCCTACGATGCCGCGCCCGTGGAGGTCGTCGACGACCTGCCGCCGATCGACGTGCCTGATGGTATGGGCTCTGTTCCTGTGCCTGATGGTTCGGACGCACCGGCTACGGCGGCGCCGATGGTCTTGACCGATCTAGAGCGCAAGTCCTTGGCAGGGGAGCGCGAACTGTTGACCATGCTCACGAGCTACCCCGACCTGTTCCGCACGTATGCCGACCGCATCTGCTCCATCGAGTGGGTTGACCCACGTCACGAGTCCATCGCGTGGGCTGTTCTGGCAACGCCGCCGGGAACCGATCCTGCAGCCTGCATGGATGCGGCGCGCTCGGTGTGTCCCGAGGCGGCAACGCTTGTGAGTGCCGGGCGCATCTCGGCGACGAGCAAGCACCCCACCGAGACGAACATCGTGTTTATGCTCGATACGCTCGAGCTCTACACCATCAAGCGCCGCATGCGTGCCGCACAGGCCAAGCTGCGCCAGGATCGTTCGCTCGATGATGAGGCCCGTCGCGCGCTGACCGTGCAGGCCGCGCAGGATTCGCAGCGTCAACGCGAGTTGCAAAAGTCGATCGGCGGCGTGGCGGACCCGTTCCGTTTGATCGGCCTGGAGGCCGCAGGCACCGAACAAGCCTAGATGTTGTGGTTAACCAGCGTATTCTCGGTTGATTTTCAATCTCAACGCAACAGCCTGAACGGACCCCGCGTTTCCGCAGCTAGCGCAACGCGGAAATAGCTCCCGGCACCTGGCCATCACTTCGTTTCCGCAGGTGGAGGGGCTGTGGAGTCCGGTGCCCCCATGCCGCCGCCGCATGCTCCGCCAGCCCGCCGCGCAGCCGTTCCGGACTCAGCGCACGGGCCCTCCGGCCCATGTCCCGGCCCGCCGCCTATCCCGCCAGCGGCCCCTCGCCCCTCGCGGCCCTGGCCCTTTCGATGCAGCCGGGCGTGAGGTCGAGCTCGCCGGGCGCCAGCTCCTCTATCCCGAACGCGTCCATGAGGGCGGAGGCGTCCTCCCCGAGGGCCATCCGCAGCACGCGCGCCGGCGTCAGGAACCCGAGCGCCCCCCTCGGTTCGGAGTTCACCTGCGACATGAGCAGCGCGCAGTCCGCCGCCGTCAGCCGGTCGAACCTGGCCCCGGCGCCCTTGGGCAGCAGCTTCCTGATCTCCACGTGGTTCTTCTCGCACGCGCCCTTCTGCTGGCTCTGCCGGGGGTCGCAGTAGAAGAGCCTGGTCTCGCCGTCCCGCTCGCCGAGCAGCGCCGCGATGGCGCCCTCGTCGGCGAACTCGCTCCCGTTGTCGGTGAGCACGGCGCCGAAGGCGCGCCTCGCGCCGTCCTCGCCGAGGACCCCGCGCAGGGAGGAGAGCGCCGCCAGGACCGAGGCGCACGTGCCGTCCGGCAGCGGCAGGGCCAGCTGGAAGCGGCTCGGGCGGTGCAGGAGCGTGAGGAGCCTGGCGGAGTCGCCCCTGGAGCCCTCGACGGTGTCCATCTCCCAGGCCGCGGCGCAGGCGTCCTCGCCGAGCGCGAGGAACGACGCGTGCGACCTGCGCGCCGAGTGGGACGTCGCCCTCTTCGGGGCCCGGCGCGACCTCGGCCTGTAGCCGACCTTGCGCCTGAGCTCCATGTTCGTCATGCCGTCGTAGCCGGCGTCCACCCACCTGTAGACGGTGGAGGCGCTGAGCCCGGGGGTCGTCGCCGCTATCTGCTGCGGGGAGAGCCCGCGCGCGAGCCCGTCCCTGATGGCCGCGAGCTTGGCGGCGGCGCCCTCCTCGGTCTCGTCGATCCCGGACCTGCTCGCCGAGAGCTCGGCGTCGGCCGCCTCCTGCGCCCTCCTGGCGCTGTAGAACACCCTGGGCCTCCTCGAGCAGCCGTAGCCCCTCCTGTGCGAGCAGCCGTTGCAGCACCTCGGCCACGCGGAGAGCCTGGGGCAGGCCCCCGACAGGTCCGCGGGCGCGGGCTCGCCGTAGCGCGAGCGCGGCGCGGTGACGTAGCGGTGCGCCGCCACCTCCCTGGTCACGGTCGAGGGCGACCTGCCGAGCTCCGCGGCGATCTCGCGGGCGCTGCGGTTGCGGTCGAGCATCCTCTCGACCGTGTTCCTCTCGTGCCTCGTGAGCCTCCCGTACGACCTTCCGGACGGCTTGGGTCTGGACATGCCGGCCTCCCTCCATCGCGGGCCGGGGGATTCCGGCCCCTCTGGGGTTGCCTACCCGGATTCGCGCCTCAGGACTCAGCGCAACGCGTTGCGCTGAGTCCTGAGGCTGTTGCAATGAAAATGAGAATCAAGGCCAGCGTATTCTCGCCTATATCCAGTCCTCTTTTTGGGTATAGACGTCAATGTGTGTGCTAAAGTATTGAGTCCTGTGGACTATGAAGGGAGAATCTGTGCCAAAAAAGACTGAGAGCACGGGTACTGGGCTGGAATCCTACGTTGCAAAGCTCATGGGCAACAGCTCAAACAGGACTTCGGTAACCGAGGACGAGATTCAGGTCGCCCTGAAGGATATCGATGTTTCTGACGAGCAGCTCACCGCGGTGTATTCCGCGCTGCGCAACAGCGGCATCCAGATTATCTCCGCGAGCGGTAACGACGACGCCCCCATGGACGTCGACGATGACGATACCGATTCTGATACCGACGATTTCGATGACGACGATGAGCACGATTCCGGCTCGCTCGACGATCACGAGCTCAAGATGGCCCGTCAGGCCGACGCCGAGATGGGTTCTTCCAAGAGCAAGAAGAAGCGCACCGTGCGCACGTCCCGTTCACGCTCCCGCGTGCGCGGCATCGATGCCTCCACGGTGATGCTGACCGGCGATCCGGTCCGTATGTACCTCAAGGAGATTGGCAAGGTCGACCTGCTGACCGCCTCCGAAGAGGTCGATCTGGCCATGAAGATCGAGGCCGGTCTTGAGGCCACCGAGAAGCTCGAGGCTGCCGATGCTGGTGAGCTCGAACTCACGCGTGCCGAGATGCGTCGTCTTACGCGCATTGAGAACGTGGGCCTCGAAGCCAAGCAAGCGCTCATCAGCGCAAACCTGCGTCTGGTCGTCTCCATCGCCAAGCGCTATGTCGGTCGCGGCATGCTGTTCCTGGACCTGATCCAGGAGGGCAACCTCGGTCTGATTCGCGCCGTCGAGAAGTTCGACTACCAGAAGGGCTTTAAGTTCTCCACGTACGCCACGTGGTGGATCCGTCAGGCCATCACGCGCGCTATCGCCGACCAGGCCCGTACCATCCGTATTCCCGTGCACATGGTCGAGACCATCAACAAGCTCGTCCGTGTGCAGCGCCAGCTCCTTCAGGACCTGGGTCGCGACCCGACCCCCGAGGAGATCGGTGCCGAGATGGACATGAGCGCCGACCGCGTCCGCGAGATCCAGAAGATCTCGCAGGAGCCCGTGTCGCTCGAGACCCCCATCGGCGAGGAAGAGGATTCTCAGCTGGGCGACTTCATCGAGGACTCCCAGGCTATCGTTCCGCCCGATGCGGCCAGCTTCTCCATGCTGCAGGAGCAGCTCACCCAGGTGCTCGATTCGCTTGCCGATCGTGAGCGCAAGGTTATCGAGCTGCGCTTTGGCCTTGTCGACGGACATCCCCGTACGCTCGAGGAAGTCGGTCGCGAGTTTGGTGTCACGCGCGAGCGCATCCGCCAGATTGAGTCCAAGACCCTGGCCAAGCTCCGCCATCCCAGCCGTAGCAGCAAGCTGAAGGACTATATCGAGAGCTAGTCAAGCAAGAGGCGCCCTCAGGCACATCCGCTTGGGGGCGCTTTCATGTAGTCGTTGGGGACGTTCTTGAATGACTAGTCGTTTAAGAACGTCCCCAATGATTAGGTCGGAAAATTTCTTAAAAAAGTTCTTGCCCTGAGCTGATTCGTCCGTATAATATACTTCGTTGCTTGAGAGCGCGCACCTATTCCTCGGTAGCTCAATGGTAGAGCACGCGGCTGTTAACCGCGCTGTTGTAGGTTCGAGTCCTACCCGGGGAGCCAGAATTTTCCAGCCCTTTCTGTTGGGCTTTAAATTCCTCGGTAGCTCAATGGTAGAGCACGCGGCTGTTAACCGCGCTGTTGTAGGTTCGAGTCCTACCCGGGGAGCCAGGTTGTAAAACCCGTCGCGTATGCGGCGGGTTTTTTCATGCCGCGATCGCCGTTCGCGAACGTTACCGTATCAACATTTCGTGTCGAGGATGTAATCCCGAGGCCCGCCACCTCAACATGGCGCGGTCGTTGTAGAATATTGCAATGATTGCTCCCACGACATGGTGCCGCGAGCACCAAGAAAAGGAGATTCTTGTGTCTGAGACCATTAACGGCAGCCTGAGCGTCTCGAACGACGTTATTGCCGATATTGCCGGTTATGCCGCGATGACGTGCTATGGCGTTGTCGGTATGGCTGAGCAGCTCCAGGGCGCCGAGAGCGTGCGCCTGCTTGCCGGTCAGCGCCTCCGCAAGGGCGTGCTTGTCTCCGCCGACGAGAACGGCCTTACGGTCGATCTTCACGTCGTGCTCGAGAACGGCGTCAACATGAAGTCCGTCTGCCACAATCTTTCGAGCTCCGTTGCCTTCACCCTGCAGGAGATCGCCCAGATCGATCCCGCCAGCCTTAAGATCGGCATCCATATCGACGCGCTCAAGAGCCGTCTGAACTAGCATCCGAAAACGGAGATTCAAATACCCATGATTGCAAAGACCATTCGCACCTGTTTTCCGATCGCTGCGGCTGCCGTTTCCGACAAGGCCGAGGAGATCAACAAGCTCAACGTCTTCCCCGTACCCGACGGCGACACCGGCACCAACATGTCGCTCACGCTCGCCTCGGTGACCAAGGAGCTCTCTGCCCTTCCCGCCGATGCCGACATGGAGGCCATCGCCGGTGCCATCACCCACGGCTCTCTCATGGGCGCTCGCGGTAACTCCGGCGTTATTACCTCGCAGATTCTTCGCGGCGTGGCCGAGGGCCTTGTCTCTGCCGACGAGCCTATTACGTCCGCCAACATTGCCTTCGCCTTCCGTCGTGCCGTCAAGGTCGCCTTCCAGGCTGTCCGCAAGCCCATCGAGGGCACGATCCTCACGGTCCTGCGCGATGTCTCGACCAAGGCCGATGAGTGCGAGAAGAAGAAGTTCTCGGCCGAGGATGCGCTCGATGCTATCGTCGTCGAGGCGTACCAGTCCGTCGCCCGCACGCCCGACTTGCTGCCCGTCCTCAAAGAGAACGGCGTGGTCGACTCAGGCGCCTTCGGCTTTGCCATCTTCCTGGAGAACTTTGTTGCCGCCGCGCTTGGTCGCAGCACCGTGGTCGAGGATTTCTCCGCTACGTTTGACTCCGCCGGCTCTGCCCGCGATACCGCTCTTGGTCGTGTTGAGATCGAGGCTAACGACGACTGGGAGGGCTCGGAGTTCCGCTACTGCAACGAGTTCCTCTTTAAGGCCGACGCCCCGTTTGACGAGGACGAGTGCCTTAAGTTCCTAGGCTCCATGGGCGACTGTGAGCTGCTCGTGGGCGCCTATCCCGACTATAAGATCCATGTGCACTCCAACACCCCCAACCTGGTGCTCGAGCACATGCTGCAGCTCGGTCAGATCTATGAGGTCTTTATCCACAACATGGAGATGGAGGCCCACGACCGTACCGCCAAGATCCACGAGGATCAGGAAAAGGCCGCCGAGCCCGCCAAGGCGCTGGGTTTTGTCGCCGTTGCTGCCGGTTCCGGTGAGGCCGACATCCTCAAGTCCCTCGGCGTCGACGTGATCGTCTCGGGTGGCCAGACCATGAACCCCTCGACCGCCGACCTGCTGGGCGCGGTGGACCAGGTCAACGCGACCTCGGTCATCATCCTGCCCAATAACGGCAACATCCGCATGGCTGCCGAGGCCGCAGCCTCTGCCTGCACCGATAAAAAGGTTGCCGTCGTTCCCACCAAGACCGTCCCGCAGGCCTTCTCCGCGCTGTTCGCGGTCCTGCCCGATTCCGAGCTCGAGGATGCTGTTGCCGCTATGGTCGACGCCATCAGCGAGGTCCGCGATGGCGAGGTCACCCGCGCCGTGCGCGACTCCAGTGCCTCCGACGGCTCGCCGATTCACTCCGGTGACGTCATGGGCATCATTGCCGGCTCCATCGATGTGGTCGGCTCTGACGTGAAGCAGGTCACGCTCGATTGCATCAACCGTATGCAGGAGGAAGAGGAGGGTGACGCGCTGACGATTCTGGCCGGCGAGGAACTGTCCGATGAGGCCTTCCAGGAGATCGTCGACGCCATTGAGGAGGCTCAGCCCGACCTGGAGATTGACGCCCATCGTGGCGAGCAGCCGCTCTATCCCGTGATCTTCTCGATCGAGTAGGCAACTGCCCATGTCCGAGCTGTGCTCCGTGCCGCGCGTCTCGGAGCGCTTTGCCCAGAGCAATGCGCTCGACGAGGATATCGCGCGACTCAAATATGTTTCGGGTAAACGCGAGGAGGCCCTTCGCCGTCTGGGAATTCGGACGGTGGGGGACCTCCTTCTCCATATCCCTCATCGATATCTCGACTTTACGCGCTCCTGGTCCATCGAGATGGCTCCCATCGGTACCGTTTGCACGATTGTCGCCACGGTCGACCGTATCGTCCAAATGCAGCCGCGTCCGCGCATGCAGGTGACCGAGGTCTCGCTTGTTGACGAGACGGGCGTGCTGCAGGTCGCCTTTTTCCGCCAGCCCTGGATTGCCCAGCAGCTTAAGCAGGGTGACCGCCTGGCCGTGATGGGCAAGGTCGAGTTTGCCTACGGCTTTAAGCAGATGGCCTCGCCGCACTTTGAAAAGCTCGATGACGGGCGTGCTGCGGGCACCATCCTGCCGGTCCATTACGTGAGTGACGGCGTGAGCCAGGCGTGGATGCGCCGCATCGTAAGCGGCGCGATCGAGGTCGTCGGCAATCCGTTCGATCCGATTCCCGCGCCGCTGCGCGCAAAGCGGAAGCTCATGAGCAATGCCCGCGCGTTGCGTTCGATCCACTTTCCATCGAGTATGGCAGAGCGCGATATCGCGCGCGCACGGCTTGCCTACGAGGAGTGCCTCTACCTGCAGCTGGCGCTGCGCCTGCGCAACGACGGCGGCCTGGTCGATGTGGTTCCCTATGCCCACACCGCGGGTGAGCACCTGGCCGCGCTCAAGCAAGCCCTGCCGTTTTCGCTGAGCGACGAGCAGGAGGCCGCGTTCCAGGATATCCTGCGCGATATGTGCGATGGCGGGCGCGTGATGAACCGCCTGCTGCTGGGTGATGTCGGTACCGGTAAGACCGCCGTTGCCGCCTGCGCGCTGGCTATGGCTGCCGATAGCGGCACGCAGGCCTGCGTTATGGCGCCCACGGGCGTGCTGGCGCGCCAATATGCCGATAAGACCGGCCCTCTGCTCTCGCAGGCCGGCATGTCCTGGGCGCTTCTGACGGGTGCCACGCCGGTAGCAGAGCGCGAGCGCATCCATGCACAGCTGGAATCGGGCGAGCTCGACGTCCTCTTTGGCACCCACGCGGTGCTTTCGGATAACGTTGCGTTCAAGCATCTGTCGCTCGTGGTCATCGATGAACAGCACCGCTTTGGTGTGGGCCAGCGCAACGCCCTGCGCGCGAAGGGCCCCGGTGCCGATCTGCTCGTTATGACGGCAACGCCCATCCCGCGTACGCTGGCGCTTTCGGTCTACGGCGATCTGGACACGAGCATCATCCGCCATCGGCCCGTCCCTGGCGCTGGCGTGACGACAAGCGTACTCACCGAGTCGAGCCGTGACCTTGCCTATGGAGCCATCCGCGAGGCGCATGAAAAGGGTCAGCAGGCCTACGTGATTTGCCCGCTCGTGGAGCCGAGTGACTCGGCCGATGAGCTGGAGGACGTGCCCGGTATTGCCCGCGACGACGAGGGCCGCGTGACGGTCCCCGTGCCGCTGCACGATACGGCAACCGAGCTCGACCGCCTGCGCCTGGCGTTGCCGGGGCTTGCCATCGAGCGCCTTCACGGCCGCATGCCGGCGGGGGAGAAGGATCGGGTCATCGATTCCTTCAAGCGTGGCGAGATCGACGTGCTCGTCTCGACTACGGTGGTCGAGGTGGGCGTCGACGTGCCCAACGCCACCGTTATGGTCATCGAGAACGGTGAGCGCTTTGGCTTGGCGGCCTTGCACCAGCTGCGCGGTCGCGTGGGCCGCGGCAGCGTGTCGGGCACCTGCCTGGTTATGACGCACTCCAAGGGCAACGGCGGCGCATCGGCGGCGCAAGACCGTCTCCAGTCGCTCGAAAAGACCTCGGACGGCTTTACGCTCGCCCAGATGGACCTGCGCCTGCGCCATGAAGGCGAGATCCTGGGTTATCGCCAGCATGGTGGCGTGACCCTGCGTTTTGTCGACCTGGATGCCGACGAGGAACTGATCGAGCTGGCCCATTTGGACGCGCTCGAGCTCTTGCGGTATGCTTGCAACCTTGACTCTGTGGCGACGCGTCCCTTGCGCGACGCGGTCGCCATGCGTTATCGACATATCTTTAAGGAGGTCAGCGGAGGATGAGAATCATCGGCGGCGAATGGCGCGGTCGTAAGATCGAGGAGCCCCGTGGTCGCGATGTCACCCGCCCCACGACTGATCGCGTGCGCGAGGCGTGCGCATCTATGGTCATGTCGGCATTCGATTTCGATTTGGACGAGGTTCGTGTGCTGGACGCCTTTGGTGGCTCCGGCGCCTTAGGGTTAGAGATGCTCTCTCGTGGGGCCCGCTCGCTTACGACGTTTGAGATCGATCGCAACGCCGCGCGGCTCATTACCAAGAATATCGAGTCGCTCTGCCGTGACCGTGCGCGTTGGCGCGTGGTCACGGGCGACATGCTGACGAGTGCCTCACGCGGTCGTGTACCGGGCGGCCCCTTTGATCTGGTCCTGCTCGACCCGCCCTATGCTTTTGGTGCCGAGCCGGTCGAGGAACTGCTGCAGAATCTGGCCCAGCAGGGTCTGCTTGCAGCTGGCGCTTATGCCCTGTTTGAGCATGCCGCCGCCGATGCGGGCGCGCATCCGGCAGACTTTGAGACTGTACGTGAGAAGCGCTACGGCATTACCTCGGTCGACCTGCTCCGTTGGGTCGGCGATGACGATGGTGAGGGCGATAGCGCCGTCACCGATGCTGATAACAACGATGCCACGACGTTTCAGGAGGACGCCCATGAATGACACCATCAACCGCGTGATCGTCCCGGGCACCTTCGATCCCATCACGTTTGGCCATATCGATGTGATCCGCCGCGCCCGACGCATCTTTCCCAGCGTGATTGTCGCCGTGGCCGAATCGCAGGGTAAAAACGGTGTGGGCACCACGTTTATGCTCGATGAGCGCGTGGCGCTGGCCCGCGAGGCGCTCGGCGATATTGACGGCGTCGAGGTCCTGCCCTTTACCGGCCTCTTGGTCGACTTCGCTCGCGAGCAGGGGGCGGGGGCCGTGGTCAAGGGCCTGCGCGCTATGACCGACTTTGAGTACGAGCTGCAGCAGGCCGACCTCAATTATCGCTTGGATAGCGAGCTGGAGTCCATCTTTGTCATGAGTGCGCCGCAGTACGGCTATATCTCGAGCTCGGTCGTTCGCCAGATCGCCTCGCTCGGCAGCGATGTATCGACGTTTGTCCCGTCCAACGTGGTCGAAGCGCTCAGACATCGCTTTTCGTGACGTTTTTTATTGCCTGGTGGCATGTGGTAAACTAGCACGATGATATGTTACCTATGAAAGGAGACCGGATGCCGGGCGAGAATTTTCCTGGCGATAGGATCGTCAGCTTGGTCGATGAGCTCGAAGGGCTGATCGAGGAAGCCAAGCCGCCTTTCGGCAAGAACGCTCAGTTCAAGGTCATCGACGCCGACGTGTTCTTTAACATCCTCGACGAGATCCGCATGAGCTATCCCGAGGAGTGGCAGAAGTCCCGCCGTATCCTTAAGGAGCGCGAGGAGCTTATGGCTTCCGCCGCCGCTCAGGCCGATTCCATCATCGCCGACGCTCAGCAGCAGGCCCTCACCATTGCCGGTGAGCAGGAGATCGTCCGCCTTGCGCAGCAGCAGGCCGACGACATCCGCGATCGTGCCCAGCAGTACGAGCGCGAGACGCGTTATGCTGCCGAGGACTACGCAGAGCAGGTCTTTACGCACCTGGAGGAGAACCTCAAGAGCCTGACTGGCACCGTTACCCGTTGCCGTCAGCAGCTCAACGAGGGTGCCGCCCAACAGAATGGTCAGTGGTAATGGCTGAGTTCCCGAGCGTTACCGTCGATCTTTCCGAGCAGCTCGAGTTTCCTGGAGATTCGTATCCGCTGACCGGTAAGGTCGATGTCGCCACCTACACGGTGGGCGAGAAGGAGTACCAGCTTCAGGACGGCATCGACTACGACGTTGTCTTTACCAATGCCGGCACCGGTGTCTTGCTCACGGGCATGGTCCGCGCGCACGCCACCGGCGAGTGCGACCGTTGCCTTGAGCCCGCCTCGTTTGATATCGCCGGCGAGATCGAGGAGTTCTACCTCTTTGAGGAGCCCGAGGATCCCGAGGCCTACGAGGACGGCTACGAGCTCCTGGGTGAGGACCGCATCGTCGATTTGGGTGAGCCCATCAATGACGCGGTCGTTATGGATACGCCGTTTGTGGTGCTCTGCAAGCCCGATTGTCGCGGTCTGTGCCCCACTTGCGGTTGCAATCTCAACGTCGAGCAATGCGATTGCGCCGCCCAGGCAGAGGCAGAATGGGCCGCTGCCACGGAAAATCCATTTGCAGCATTGAAGAATCTCAAGCTCGATGAGTAAAACTGTGGTAGTATCGCTACTTGCGCGTAATCGCCACACTGGATAGTTCATAAGGAAGGTCACTATGCCCGTACCTAAACAAAAGCAGGGTCGTATCCGCACTCACACCCGTCGTTCCGCCAACATGAAGATCTCGGCTGCGGCTCAGTCCACGTGCCCCCGTTGCGGCGCTGTCAAGCTTCCGCACCACGTGTGCCCCAGCTGCGGTTTCTACAAGGACCGCGAGGTTATCGTTACCGAGTAACGGTATACTCTGGATGGGATGCCGTTCCAAATGGAACCACAATGGCCGGCTCAATGAGTCGGCCATTTTTGTATAAGGAGCATGTATATGAGTAACGTTCGCGTTTGTGTAGACGTTGTGGGCGGAGACGAGAAACCTCAGGTTGTTCTCGATGGTATCGAGGCTGCGCTTGCCGCCGATCCCGATATCGAGGTCTTGGCGGCTGGCCCGGCCGAAATCGTCAATCCCTTTGCAGCTTCCCATGCACGTGTTGAGGCCCTTGAGGCACCTGACGTTATCGCCATGGACGACGATCCCATTCGCGCTGTGATGACCAAGCGTAAGTCGTCGATCGTGTTTTCTTGCCGCGCCATTAAGAAGGGCAACGCGGACGCGTTCTTCTCCGCCGGCTCTACCGGCGCCATGACGGCTGCCGCGACCGCCTACGTCACGCCGTTTCGATATATGGCCGAGGGTAAGAAGCAGCCGGTGCGTCCGTGCCTGACCAATGCGCTGCCCAATCGCGCCGGCGGTCTGACGGTGCTGTGCGACATGGGTGCCAACCCCGATGTGGAGGTCGATGACATGGTGCGTTTTGCCCAGATGGGTAGCGCCTATGCCCGCGTCGTCCTGGGCATCGAGCATCCTCGCGTGGGCCTGCTTGCCAACGGCACCGAGGACGAGAAGGGCTCCAACTTTACCAAGGCCTGTTTCCCTGCTATGAAGGCCGCCGTTCCCGGCTTTGTTGGTAACTGCGAGGGCACTGACCTCACCTCAGGCAACTTCGATGTCGTCGTTGCCGATGGCATGTCGGGTAATATCGCTCTCAAAGCTACCGAGGGCGCTGCCAAGTTTTTGCTGCAGGAGCTCAAGGGCGCCTTTATGGCCTCGCTCGGCACCAAGATCGCCGCACTGCTCATTAAAAAGCAGATGCGCGAGATAAAGGCCAAGCTCTCTGGCGACGCCAAGGGCGGCGCGATTCTTTTGGGCCTGCGCGGCGTGGTCCTGATCGGCCATGGCGCTACCTCGGTCGAGGCTGTTAAAAACGGTACGCTCGCGGCGGCCGAAGCCGTGCGCGCCGGGCTGGTCGAGAATGTCGCCAACTCTATGGACGGTATCGTTTTATAAGAGCGAGTTAGAGCGTTGTTATGTGCTTCGCGGCGCACGTCGTGGGGTAGAATCAGAACCGTGTCTTGGTACCGCCCGGGCGGTACCATTCTTTTGGTATTCATGCACTATGAGAGGAAGCGCTATGGACCGCTCCGAAATCTTCGACAAGATCGCCGAGGTCGCTGCTGACGTTCTGGGCGTCGATGTTGCCGAAATTAGCGAGGAGACCACCTTTGACGACCTCGATGCCAACTCGCTCGAGCGCCTGCAGCTGGTTACGGCTATCGAGGACGAGTTCAACCTCGAGATCGATGACGAGACCCTGCTCTCGCTCAACTCTGTCGCCGACGCCGTCGACGCTATCGAAGCTGCCAAGGAGGCCTAAGTCTTGGCTTTATCCGAACGACTTACGCGCGCCCAGGAAATCCTGGGCCACGAGTTCAATAATAAGGTGCTGCTGCGCGCGGCGCTCACGCATCCCTCGGCAGTCGAGGGCCAGCCGGTTTCTGCCAGCTATGAGCGTCTTGAGTTCTTGGGCGATTCCATTTTGGGCGCTGTGGTCGCACGCTCCCTGTTTGAGTCCTATCCAGAGTTTGACGAGGGCAAGCTCACGCGCTTGAAGGTGTCGCTTGTCTCGGGCGCTACGCTGTCCGAGGTTTCTCACGAGCTGGGCATCGACGACATCATCATCTTTGGTGCCTCCGAGACCGGTACCGGTGCGCGCGGCCTGCATTCGGCCCTCGAGAACGTCTACGAGTCGCTCGTGGGTGCACTGTACCTGGATGCCGGCTGGGATGCCGCAGCGGAGTTTATCCATCGTACGCTTAAGCCGCATTTGGCTTCCGAGCGTGCCGAGCATCCTGCAAACCCCAAGTCGTTTTTGCAGGAGTGCGTGCAAGCCGACGGTCACGAACCCCCGGCGTATAAGCTCGTTGGCTCCGAGGGCCCGGCGCATGCGCCCACCTTTACCGCCGTGGTGTTGATCGATGGTATTCGCCAGGGTCGCGGCTCCGGCTCCTCAAAGAAGGAAGCCGAGGGAGCCGCTGCACTCGAGGCACTTGACCGCATGGGTTACACCACTAACGGCGTGATTCTGAACAAGAAGCACGTGTAAGCGAGGAACCGTGTATCTCAAGTCCCTCACGCTCAAAGGGTTCAAGTCGTTTGCCGACCGTGCCCATATGACGTTTGAGCCGGGCCTGACCGTCATCGTCGGTCCAAACGGCTCGGGAAAATCGAACATCTCCGACTCCATCCTGTGGGTCCTGGGCGAGCAGAGCGCCAAGCAGCTGCGCGGCCAGGCCATGGAGGATGTCATCTTCTCGGGCTCGTCAGCGCGAAAGCCTGTGGGTGTCGCCGAGGTCACGCTGGTGCTCGATAACTCGGACCATATACTGCCCGTCGATTTTGACGAGGTCGCCATCACCCGTCGCATGTATCGCTCGGGCGAAAGCGAGTACCTCATCAACTCGAGTCCGTGCCGTCTGATGGACATTCAGGACATCCTGCACGATTCGGGCCTGGGCAAGGATACGCATTCCATTATCAGCCAGGGCAAGCTTGACGCCATTTTGCAGAGCCGCCCCGAGGAGCGCCGCGCCCTTATCGAGGAGGCCGCCGGCATTTCCAAGCACAAGCGCCGCAAGGAGCGTGCGCTCAAAAAGATTAAGTCGATGGACGAGCACCTGACGCGTGCCCGCGACATCAATAAGGAAATCGCCCGTCAGCTGCGACCGCTGGAGCGTCAGGTCGATCGCGCGCGCAAGTACAAAGAGCTGTCCTCGCGCGCGAACGAGCTTACGCAGATGCTGGCTGTCGATGAGCTTCGTTCGCTGCAGTCGCAGTGGAACGACCTGGAGAGCCGCTCCAAGGAAGGTGCTGCCGAGCTGGAGCTTGCGCAGTACCGCTTGGACGAAAAGGAGCTCGAGCTCGAGAAGCTTCAGGTCATGCTCGAGGAAAAGGGCCTGTTTGTGGGCGACCTGGGCGAGCAGCGCCGTCATATGCAAGATGTGGTCGGTCGCATTAACTCCGACATGCGCCTGCTCGAGGAAAAAGGCCACAACATGGTGTCGCGCCTGTCTGACATGCGCGGGCAGATTTCGAGCTCCGAGCATCAGCGTCGTCGCGTTGTCGAGGAGCTCGAGGACGCGCGTGCGCAGCTTGAGGAAGTGACCGGTGCGCACAGGCAGGCCCAGGAGGACGTTGACGCCGCTGGTCCTGCCGCCGCTGAGCTCCACGAGCGACGCGTGGCGCTCGACAATCAGATTTCGCAGCTTACGCGTGAGCAACGCGATGTGCAGCGCGTGGCCGATAACGCCGCGCTCGAGCTCGCCAAGGTGAAGGATTCGCTTTCCAATGCCGAGGTCGAGGACAACATGTATGCCTCGCGCCTTGAGCAGATCGATGAACAGCTCGAGGAGGTCACGGCCTCGCTCGAGAGCCGTCGCGACCGCGCCGAGGAGCTTGAGGGCGCTCTTGAGGAAGCGCGCCGGGCTCAGGTCGATGCGCGTGAGGCCACCGAGACGGCACGCGCGGCCCTGAAGGACCTGCGTGCCCGCGAGAGCGAGGCGCGCAACAAGTTATCCGAGGTGCGCTCAGAACTTGCCAGTCAAAAGAAACTCGATGCCCGCATGGCCGACAGCTCGCCGCTCGTGAGTCGTCTGGTGGGTGCGCTGGGCGATGATGTCTCGGGTCGTCTGGGCGACGTGCTCGAGGCCCCGCGCGAGCTTGAGGGCCTGGTTGAGCAATTGCTCGCCGGCGATATCGATGCGCTGCTGTTCGACGATACGTCCGCGCTTGAGCGTGCCGGTCGTGCCGCTCTGGACCAGAAGAAGGCCTCGGGCGAGGCGCTGCTGGTGACGCGCGGCGTGAGTGGCTCTACCGCCGCTGAGGGCGCCTCCGGTACCCGTTTGGTTGATCGTCTGTCCGTGCGCGCAGGCTATGGTCCCGTCGTCGAGGCGCTGCTCGGCGGCTATTACGTAGTGGACGATCTCGCTGCCGCGCTGTCGGCGCCGGTCGTTGACGGCGTGACTTACGTGACCCCCGATGGCGCCCGCGTCGCCTGTGGCGGCCTGGTTCGCGTGGGCCTCGATGCCGGCGAGGCTTCGGGTGCTCTGGAGCGCAAGCGTCGTATTCGCGAGCTGGAGGGCCTGGAGCCCGATCTAGCTGCTGTGTTTGAGCATGTGTCGGATCAGGTCGTCGAGGCCAACGCGGCCGTCGAGGAGGCGCGTGCCGCCGAGGGTGATGCCGCCGGCGAGATCGCCCGTCTTGAGGGCGAGCGCCGCTCGCTGCTCTCCGAGATCGGCCGTCTGGAGCAAAGCGCCAACAATGTCGAGGTCGAGCGCGTGCGCATCTCCAAGCGCCGCGAGCAGGCCTCCGAAGCCGTTCGCGCTGCGCGCCCGCGCGTTGACGAGCTCACCCGTTCGCGCGACGAGGCCCGTGCGCAGGCAAGCGATCTGGGCTTGCAGATTGCCGAGGCCAACGACGAGCTCGATCGCGTGCGCCGTGACGACTCCGAGGCAGCCGGTAAGCTCGCCGATGCCAAGGTCCGCCTGGCTCAGACGAGCGAGCGTCTGCGTTCGCTGAAGGGCCGTGTGCCTGACCTGGAGCATCGCCTGGAGGGCATCGACCGCCGTATCCGCGGAACACGCCAGGCCTCGCGCTCGCTCGAGTTGCTGCGCCTGCGCGTCGATCCCATGCACGAGCGCTATTCGGCCCTGCTGGAGCGCGCGTCGGATTGGGCCGCGCGCTTGCGTGACCAGGCTTCGCTCGAGGAGGCGGACTCGGCCTCGCTCAAGAAGACTATCGAGGACGCCAAGGCCGAGGTCTCCCGCGCCAAGGAGCGGGTCGATGCCGCCACGGTGACGCAAAACGAGTTCAAGGTCGCACGTGGCAAGCTCGAGGTGCAGGTAGAGGCCGCCATTAAGGCCATTACCGCCGATGGCACCACGGTGCTCGAGGAAGCGCTCATGCTTCCTGCTCCCACTGACCGCGATGCCGCCGAACGTGAGCTCAACCAGCTCGTGCGCCAGATCAACAACCTGGGTCCTGTGAACCAGGTTGCCATGGAGGAGTACGAGCAGCTCAAGTGCCGCGCCGACTACATCGAGGAGCAGCTGGCCGATCTGGAGAGCGCGCGCAAGGCGCTCACCAAGATCACGGTGGCCATTGATCGTAAGATGCGCAAGGCCTTCCTGGTGACGTTCGAGAAGGTCGACGCGAATTTCCGCGAGATTTTTGCCATGCTCTTCCCGGGTGGTCAGGCTCATCTGGAGATGACCGATCCCGAGCATCCGGCCGAGACGGGCATTGAGGTCGTGGCACAGCCGCGCGGCAAGCGCATCACCAAGATGATGCTCATGTCGGGCGGCGAGAAGAGTCTGACGGCGCTCGCCCTGCTCTTTGCCGTGTACCGTACACGCACGGTGCCGTTCTATGTGCTGGACGAGGTTGAGGCGGCGCTCGACGACGCCAACCTGTCCAAGCTCATCGGCGCCCTCGATGTGCTGCGTTCCGATACGCAGCTCTTGGTCATTTCGCATCAGCGCCGTACTATGGAGGATGCTGACGTTCTCTATGGCGTCTCGATGCAAGCCGACGGCGTCAGTCGCGTCGTCTCGCAAAAACTCGATCGCGAAACCGGAAAGGTCGTGAATGCATAATGGGATTCTTTGATGCTCTCTCGCGCGGACTTGAGCGCAGCCGAGAGGCCCTCAACGAGGTATTCTACTTTGGCGGCGAGGTCGACGAGGACTTTTGGGAGGACCTTGAGGACACCCTCGTCATGGGTGACATGGGTGCCGAGGTCGCCATAAAGGTCTCCGATGACCTGCGTGATGCCGCGGCTAAGAAGAACCTCAAGACCGCCCCGCAACTCCGTCGCGCCCTGGCCGAGCAGCTTGAGCAGCACTTTGTGCCCATCGAGCGCGATCCGTTCTCCGATACGCCGAGCTGCGTGCTGTTTGTGGGCATTAACGGTGCCGGTAAGACCACGACGGTCGGTAAGATCGCGAGCGCCATGGCCGCCCGCGGCAAGAACGTCGTGATCGGTTCGGCCGATACCTTCCGCGCTGCCGCTATCGAGCAGCTCGATGTGTGGGGCCAGCGCGCCGGCGTCCCCGTCATCAAGCGCGACCGCGGCTCCGACCCGGCAAGTGTTTGCTACGACGTGCTCGACGAGGCCGACAAGCGCGGCAGCGACCTGGTGCTCATCGATACCGCCGGTCGTCTGCACACGAGCCCCGAGCTCATGCGCGAGCTTGCCAAGGTGGTCAATGTGACCCGTAAGCGCGCCGCCAATATGGCCACCGGTCCCATGCCCGTCTATGTCGTGCTCGTGATCGATGCCGCAACGGGCCAAAACGGCCTCAACCAGGCGCTCGAGTTTAACGAGGCGCTTGGCCTGGACGGTATTATCATGACAAAGCTCGACGGCACGGCAAAGGGCGGTATCGCCATGGCCGTGGCCGAGAAGCTCAAGCTTCCCATCCTGCGCATCGGCGTGGGCGAGCAGGTCGATGACCTGCAGGAGTTTAATGCCAAAGATTTCTGCCGCGCCCTGGTGGGCGAGTCCAACTAAGGAGTGACTAGTGTTTGATTCTCTGAGCGATCGCCTCAACGACACATTTGACCGCCTGCGCGGCAAGGGTAAACTGACCGAGGCCGATATCACCTCTGCCATGCGCGACATTCGCATGGCGTTGCTCGAGGCCGACGTCAACTTTAAGGTCGTCAAGGAGTTTGTCGCCAAGACCAAGGAGCGCTGCATGACCGCCGAGGTCATGGAGTCGCTGTCGCCGGCGCAAAACGTCGTCAAGATCGTGCTCGACGAGCTTACCGAGATGCTCGGTTCCACCGAGAGCAAGCTCGTCTTTAGCAACCGCATCCCCAATGTCATCATGCTCGTGGGCCTGCAGGGCTCCGGTAAGACTACGGCAGCCGTAAAGCTGGCCTACCTGCTCAAGAAGCAGGGTCGCTCGCCGCTGCTCGCCGCGTGCGACGTCTACCGCCCCGCCGCTGCCGACCAGCTGGCCACGCTTGGCGGCGAGATCGGCGTGCCGGTCTTCCGCGGTGACGGCGCGCACCCGGTCGATATCGCCAAGGGCGCCATCCAGGAGGCCGTTGACCACCTGCGCGACGTGGTCATCGTCGATACCGCCGGTCGCCTGCAGATCGACGAGCAGATGATGCAGGAGGCCGTGGACATCAAGAAGGCCGTCAAGCCCGATCAGGTGCTGATGGTCGTCGATGCCATGACCGGCCAGGATATTGTCAACGTCGTCTCGACCTTCGCCGAGCGCACCGACTTTGACGGCGTGATCATCTCCAAGCTCGACGGCGATGCCCGCGGCGGCGGCGCGCTTTCCGTGCGCCAGGTGACCGGTAAGCCCATCAAGTTCGTGAGCATGGGCGAGAAACCCGATTCGCTGGAGCCGTTCTATCCCGATCGTATGGCCAAGCGCATTCTGGGCATGGGCGATGTTGTCGGCATCATCGAGAAGGCCCAGGAGGCAGCCGACGCCGAGCAGCTCGAGGCTGCCGAGCGTATGCTGCGCGAGGGCTTTACCATGAACGACATGCTCGACCAGATGAAGGCCGTCAAGAAGATGGGCGGCATGAAGGGCATTCTGGGCATGCTTCCCGGTGGTCAGCGCGCGCTCAACCAGATGGGCGGCAACCTGGACGAGGGCATCTTTGACAAGAACGAGGCCATCATCATGTCGATGACCAAGGAGGAGCGCCTGCGTCCCTCTATCATCAACGGCCAGCGTCGCGCGCGTATCGCCAAGGGCGCCGGCGTGACCCCCACCGAGGTCAATAGCCTTATGAAGCAGTGGGGCGAGATGAACAAGATGATGGGCCGCATGCGCACGATGGCCAATCAGGCGCAGGCCGGCGGCAAGAAGGGCAAAAAGGGCAAGAAGGGCAAGAGGATGCGCATGCCCAATATCCCTGGCCTGGACGCTATGGGTCTGGGCGGCATGGGCGGCCTGGGTACGGGCGGCCCCAAGTCCGATATGGACCTGCTGCGCCAGATGGAAGCGCAGATGCGCAACAAGAAGTAACGACTAGTTGAGTCGTGTATGGCGAAGGCCGCCTGGATGGTATTCCAGACGGCCTTCGCCGTTTGTTCGCTGGTTGTCGCACGCGTGGAAGCGCGTTCTCGACGAGGTGCTTGCCGCTAGTGGCAGCCGCAGCCTTCGTGCCCGTCATGGTCGTGGTGACCGTGGCAGCCGCAGGACTCGCCATGCTCGTGGATGTGCTCGTGATCATGTCCATGGCAGTCGCAGGTGGCCTCGCCGTTCTGTGCGAGCGTGCCGGGAATGAGGGCCTCGACGCAGGCATCGCAGCTGCCCTGGGCGCCCGCATAGACCGTGATGCCGGCTTGGGCAAGCGCGTTGATAGCGCCGCCGCCGATACCGCCGCAAATGAGCGTGTCAACGCCACCGTTGGCAAGCAGGCCCGCCAAGGCGCCGTGGCCGGTGCCACCGGTGCCTACGACCTGCTCGTTGAGCACCTTGCCATCCTGGATGTCGTAGATCTTGAGCTGCTCGCTGCGGCCAAAGTGCATAAAGATGTTGCCGTTGTCGTACGTTGTTGCCACCCTCATGGTGCCGACCTCCTTTGCTGGCCATGCGGCCGTCGTCGTGGTGATGGGGGAGTATGCGATATTGCCGCCCTCGATACTGAGCGCCCGTCCATTGACCAGCGCGTTTGCCACCTTACGATGTGCTCGGCTGCAAATAGCCGCCACCGTGGCGCGCGCGATGCCCATCTGCTGTGCGACTGCCTCTTGGTTAAGGCCTTCCAGGTCGCACAGGCGCAGCACCTCGAGTTCGTCGATCGTCATGTCGATGGCGTCTCCACTGGCAAGGCCGTCGGGGGTAAAGCCGCGGTATTCGGGGATGATCCCAACGCGGCGTAATTTTTCTCGTCTTCCTGCCATACACTCTCCAAATCTGACATATGTCAACAATAGAATAGCGAACGTGCGGATTTGCGCAAGGAATTTCTGGCATATGTCAGAAAATGAGGGCTTATGTTTGGGCTGTGGGGCCGCGTGCGCCTGGGCTACAATGAATCTCGCTTGTAGGCGACTGACAGGAGGGTCAATGAGCAAAGCTGATCAACAGTTTGTATCCATGTGCCGCGACATTCTGGACCATGGCACCACCACCGAGGGCCAAAAGGTCCGTCCGGTGTGGGAGGACGGCACCCCTGCCTATACCATTAAAAACTTTGGCGTTACGGCGCGCTACGACCTGCGCGAGGAGTTCCCTGCGCTCACCCTGCGCCGCACGGCGCTTAAGTCTGCGATGGACGAGATTTTGTGGATCTATCAAAAGAAGTCCAATAACGTCCATGACCTCAACAGCCATATTTGGGATGAGTGGGCCGACGAGACCGGCTCCATCGGCAAGGCCTACGGGTACCAGATTGGCCAGAAGAGCCATTATGCCGAGGGCGATTTCGACCAGATGGACCGAGTGCTGTACGATCTTAAGCACACACCGTACAGTCGCCGCATCATGACCAACACGTATGTGTTTAGCGACCTGTCCGAGATGCACCTGTATCCGTGCGCGTACAGCGTGACCTATAACGTCACGCAGCGCCCGCAGGACGACAAGCCGACGCTCAACATGATTCTCAACCAGCGCAGCCAGGACATTTTGGCCGCGAACAACTGGAATGTGTGCCAGTACGCCATCTTGCTGATGATGGTTGCGCAGTCGATCGATATGATTCCCGGCGAGCTGCTGCATGTGATCGCCGACGCCCATATCTACGACCGTCATGTCGATATTGTCCGCGAACTTATCGAGCGTCCGCAGTTTGCGGCACCCAAGGTAACGCTCAACCCCGATGTGCATGACTTCTATGCGTTTACGACCGATGACCTGATCGTCGAGGGCTATGAGTACGGCCCGCAGGTCAAGAACATTCCCATTGCGGTGTAGGTGGTGCTCATGACGTGTAAGCTATCTGCTATCGTTGCCGTGTGTGACGATTGGGGCATTGGGTGCGAGGGCGACATGGTGGTGTCCAATCGCGCCGACATGCGCCATTTTGTGGCCTGCACCAAGGGCTGCCCGGTCATCATGGGGCGCAAGACGCTGCTGAGTTTTCCCGGTGGGCGTCCACTCAAGAACCGTCGCAATATCGTGCTTACCCGCGACGAGGATTTTGCTGTCGAGGGCGTCGACGTGGTGCATAGCATCGACGAGGCGCTCGCCGCGGTTGCCGATGAGCCCGTTGCCTGGGTGATCGGTGGCGGCGAGGTGTATCGGCAGTTTTTGCCGTATTGCGCCGAGGCCGAGGTCACGCATAACCGCTGCGTCCATCCCGTGGACACGTACTTTCCCGATTTGGACGCCGATCCCGCGTGGGAGATTGCGTGGCGTGGCGGTGTTGCCACGATTGCCTCGGGCGAGGGCGACGAGGGTGTCGATTATGAGTTCGTGACGTATCGTCGCGTTGAGGCGTAAATCGCCTGGCGTGAACGGTATTATCGGGTTGATTGAATGTATGGGGCGGCGCTTAGCGTCGCCTCGTTTGGTATAGATGTGCTGTAAAGAAAGGTGCGGGCTGGCTGCTATGACTGATGTCGTTGAGGTTCTGCGAATTGATTCGCTCGAGGACGAGCGGCTCGATGCCTACGTGCGACTGACCGAGCGTGAGCTGCGCTGCGTGCTAGAGCCGCAAAAGGGCATCTTTATCGCCGAGAGTGCCAAGGTTATTGAGCGCGCGGTGCGTGCCGGATACGAGCCGGTGAGCTTTCTTTTGGGCGAACGTTGGCTCGACCAGATGATGCCGCTGTTTGAGCGCCTGGTTGTGCGCGAGGGCGCAGGTCCGGTTCCTGTGTTCGTGGCTTCCATGGAACTCATGGAGCAGCTGACGGGCTTTAACGTGACGCGCGGTGCGCTCGCGGCGTTTCGTCGCCCGCGGCAGATTCCGGTTGATGAGTTCTTGGGTGGCGTCGTCGAGGCGGCGGGGGAGCGCCCGGTGCGCGTGTGCGTGCTCGAGGGTATTGTCGACCACACGAACGTGGGTGCGATTTTCCGCTCGGCCGCCGCGCTCAATGTCGACGGTATTTTGGTCAGTCCGACGTGCTGCGACCCGCTGTACCGTCGCTCGGCCCGCGTGAGCATGGGCACGGTGTTTCAGGTGCCGTGGACGCGTATTGGCAGCGAGGCTCGTGTGTGGCCGCACGATGGCCTGGCGGCACTGCACGAAGCCGGTTTTTCGTGCGCTGCGATGGCGCTGACGGACGACTCCGTTTCGCTGGACGATCCTGCGCTGCAGGAGGTTGATCGCCTGGCGATCTTTATGGGCACCGAGGGTGCCGGCCTGGGCGCCAAGACTATCGCGGGCTGCGACCGAGCCGTGCGCATTCCGATGGCGCACGGGGTCGATTCGCTCAACGTGGCCGCGGCGAGTGCCGTCGCCTTTTGGCAGCTGTGCCCGCACGTGAGCAACGAGTATCACTACCAGCCGGGGCTGTATCACTAGGCAGATAGTTTGCACCGGGCTCTGACTCGGGGTGTTTCGGTCGACGTCGGTCGGTGCTAAGCTGCTATTAGCTTAGGTCTTTAATTACTGTTTTGTCGGTTGACGTACGCTTTTGGGGAGGGCGTGTGGCTAAGAAATCTACGGCTATCGATGTAACGCAGGGTGTTATTTGGCAGCAGCTGCTTTCGCTGTGCGTTCCCATCTTTTTTAGTTCTTTTTTTCAGCAGGCCTACACGCTTATCGGTACCTATATCGTCGGTCAGTTTGGCGGCAAGCTCGCGCTAGGTGGCATTCAAGCTACGATGGTGCTCACCGAGCTCTGCATTGGCTTTTGCGTTGGCGTCGGCGCCGGCTGCGCGGTCATTACCGGTCAGTATTTTGGTCAGCACGATGATGAGCGGCTGAGCCGTTCGGTCCATACGGCCATGACGCTCGCGCTGGTGGGCGGTATCGTTTTCTCGATTCTTGGCATAGTGTTCGTTGAGCCCATGCTGGTACTTATGAACACGCCGCATGAACTTTTGGCCGAGGGCGTGGCCTATGCTCGTTGCTATTTTGCCGCCATGGTTGCGGCGCTGCTGCTCAATATGGGAACGGCACTGCTGCGCGCCGTGGGCGACACGCGCGGGCCTGCTGTGATCATCGCTTCCGGCTGCCTTGTTAATGCGGTGCTGGATGTCATCTTTGTTGCCGTGCTTCATATGGAGGCGCTGGGCTGCGGCATCGCGGTGGCGCTGACCATTTGCTCCAACGCCACGATGATCGTGATTCGCATGATGCACGCACCGGGTGCGTGGCGGCTTTCGCTGTCCAAACTCGGCATTGATCCTGGCATTTGTAAGAGCATGATCTCGTGTGGTCTGCCGCTTGGCTTTCAGTCTGCTGCGTATTCGATTTCCAACGTTTTGATTCAGGTGTCGGTCAACTCGTTTGGTGCCGATGTCACCACGGCGTGGGGTCTTTCGGGCCGCTTAGATGGCATTGTCTGGATGGTTACCGAGGCGCTCGGCGTGTCGATCACCACGTTCTCGGCACAGAACTTTGGCGCGCGCAACTATGAGCGCATGCGCAAGGGCTACCATACGTCGCTCGTGCTGTCGTTTATGCTCATTGGTGGCCTGTCTGCCGTACTCCTGGTGTTCTCGGGTCCTCTGTCGCGTTTGTTTGTCGACGATGCTTCGATTTCGGCGTACACCACGACGATTCTTCATTTCATCGCGCCGTTCTACGCGATCTTCTCGATTATCGAGAACGCGTCGGGCTCCATTCGCGGCGCTGGCGTGAGCTTGCAGCCTATGATGCTCACCATCTTTGGCACCGTTGTCTTGAGGGTGATCTGGGTGTTTGCGATTATGCCGTTCGATCCGTCTCTTGAGCACCTGCTGTTGGTTTACCCCGTAACCTGGCTCATCACGGCCACGATGTTCACCATCTACCACCACAGTGGCAACTGGCTAGGCCGCGCCACCGCCTAGCCATTCGGGACGTCCCCAATGGCTAGTATTCGATGCCTTGGCGGGCTAGGAGTCCTTCGTCGAAGTAGTGTTTGATGGGGCGCATTTCGGTGACAAGGTCGGCGAGGTTCGCGAGGGGCAGCAAGCCCCGGCCGGTGAGCACGAGCTCCGTGGTGGCGGGCTTTATCGCGATCAGCGCTTCGACATCCTCGCGCGTCACGAAGCCGCGGCGCATGGCCTCGCCGAGTTCATCCAAAATCAGAACGTCGACCTGTGATATCTGCTCGCATGCGAGCTCCATGATCTGCGCGGCGCAAGCCTCGGATGTGTCGCGGTCGGCTTGTACGATGCATAGCCCTAATCGAGGTGCTGCATCATGTTCGGCGCAGTGCAGCTTCTTGGCAAACTGAAGCATGAGCACGTTAAGTCCATAGCCCGTGGCACGCAGCGCGAGCCCCAGCGCAGCCGTCGTCTTGCCCTTGCCGTCGCCCGTATAGATTTGAACCTTGCCGACTTCCAGTGATGCCATCTCTGTCTTTTCGTGCCCGGCGTCGGTTTATCACCGCTCGGGTTGGGTATTCTAGAAAGCATTATTAACCCCAGTAGATGGAGTTCAAGCAGATGGAGATGGATGACAACAAGCGTAGACGGAATATGATCCTCTACGTGCTCATCGCCTTCGTCGTCTACCTCGTGCTCTCGACCGTTCTGTTCCCCAACATCGGTCACACGCAGCAGATTACGAAGACCGATTACTCGACGTTTGTCAAAGCGCTCGATAAGAAGAGTGTCGACAAGGTCGAGTACAACACGGACGATTACTCGATTTATTACACCAAGAAGGGCGAGGACGAGAACATCGCCTATAAGACGACCGGTGTGCCGAACGATGCGGGCTTTACCGATCGCGTGCTTGAGTCTGGCGCTTCGCTGGAGTCGGTCGTTCCCGATAAAAACTCGGGTTTGATGACCTACTACCTGCTTACGCTCATCCTTCCCATGGCGATTTTCTTCCTGATCGGCTGGTGGCTCAACCGCCGCATGAAGAAGGCCATGGGTGATGACGGTCCTTCGATGAACTTTGGCGGCGGTGGCTTTGGCGGCGGTGGACTGGGCAAGTCCGGCGCGCGCGTGATCGCCTCCAAGGACGTGGGCGTGACCTTTAAGGATGTCGCCGGCCAGGAAGAGGCCAAGGAGTCCCTCAAGGAGGTCGTCGACTTTCTGGAGAAGCCCCAGCGCTACGAGGAGATTGGCGCCAAGCTGCCGCGCGGTGCTCTCCTTGTTGGCCCTCCGGGTACCGGTAAGACCCTGCTAGCCAAGGCTGTTGCCGGCGAGGCTGGTGTTCCGTTCTTTAGCATTTCGGGTTCTGAGTTCGTCGAGATGTTCGTCGGCCGTGGCGCCGCCAAGGTGCGCGACCTGTTTAAGCAGGCCAAGGAAAAGGCCCCGTGCATTGTGTTTATCGACGAGATCGATACCATCGGCAAAAAGCGTGACGGCGGCGGCTTTAGCGGCAACGACGAGCGCGAGCAGACGCTCAATCAGTTGCTGACCGAGATGGATGGCTTCGATAACCACAAGGGTATCGTTGTCCTCGCTGCCACCAACCGTCCCGACAGCCTCGATCCGGCCCTGCTGCGCCCCGGTCGTTTTGACCGCCGCATCCCCGTTGAGCTGCCCGATCTGACCGGCCGCAAGAACATCCTCGAGCTGCATGCCAAGAGCGTGAAGACGCAGCCGCCGATCGACCTGACCGCGATTGCCCGCGCCACGCCCGGTGCCTCGGGCGCTGACCTGGCCAATATCATCAACGAGGGCGCCCTGCGTGCCGTCCGTGAGGGCCGCAAGCGCGCTACGCAGGACGATTTTGAGGAGTCGGTGGAGGTCGTCATCGCTGGCCAGCAGCGTAAGTCCACGGTGCTGTCCGACCACGAGAAGCAGGTTGTTTCTTACCACGAGATCGGCCATGCCATCGTTGCCGCCCGCCAGAAGGGCTCTGCACCGGTCACGAAGATCACCATCGTGCCGCGCACGAGCGGTGCTCTGGGCTACACCATGCAGGTCGAGGAGGATGAGCGCTTCCTGACCACGCGCCAGGAGGTCCTGGACAAGCTCGCCGTCTATTGCGGTGGCCGTGCAGCCGAGGAGCTCATCTTTGGTGAGATGACGACCGGCGCCGCCAACGATATCGAGCAGGCCACCAAGCTCGCCCGTAACATGGTGACGCGCTTTGGTATGTCTGATGAGTTTGGCATGATGGCACTCGGTACCGTTCAGAATGCGTACCTTAACCAGGACACGTCGCTCACCTGCGCCCCCGGTACGGCCGAGCGCGTGGACGCGATTGTCGCCAAGCTGATCGAGGATGCGCACGACCGCGCCCTGCAGATCCTGAAGGAGAACAAGTTCAAGCTCCACGAGCTGGCTCGTTATCTGTACAAGAAGGAGACGATCACGGGCGAGGAGTTCATGAATCTCCTCACGCGCGAGAATCCGCTGATGCCAAAGCAGCAGTAATACTGGTTGCGCAGTGTCAATCGCCCCATTTGAGTGTTTATCTCAAATGGGGCGTTTTGCGTGGGGAGAGTTGTATATGAAGATCGTGGTAAGTGCCTGCTTGATGGGCGAGAGCTGCAAGTATAACGGGCTCGACAACTACCACCGCGCGTTGGTCGAGGCCTGCGAACGTACGGGGACCGAGGTCCTCTTGGTGTGCCCTGAGGTCTTTGGCGGCCTGCCCACACCGCGCAAGCCGTCCGAGATCGTGGACGGCGAGGTCCATACCTGCGAGGGCATCTCGGTCGATCGCGAGTTTCGCCTAGGCGCTCAACGTGCGCTCGATATGTGCGAGCAAGCGGGCGGTCCGGAAGAGATCGCCGCGTGCATCCTGCAGGACCGCAGCCCCTCGTGTGGCGTAGGTCGCATCTACGACGGAACGTTCAGCGGTACGCTCACCGTGGGCAACGGTGTTTTCGTCGACCTGCTCCTGCGCCACGGCTACCGTGTGATCCCGGCAAGCGAGTTTGATCCCAGCATGTTGGAACATTGCCCACAGCACTCGAACCCAACACTTTCTCACGGGTGACCGTTTTGGCATCATCCGTGAATTTGATATTGAGTACGACCCGGTCATCAAAGACGTCGACCGAGTTGACAGGCGCCGTACCCAGGTAGCCCCTCCCCGCGGCCCTCGCGCAGGAACGCGTACACGGCCCTCCCGTCTCTTGCGCCCCTCCCGGAACCGTCCACATCAGTGTAGCCAATCCAGTCCGCCAAGGGCTGCGGCCCGGACAACGCGGCGATGGAGGGCTTCTTCGGCCTGCTCAAGAAGGAGTTCTGGCACGGCAGGGACTGGTCGGACTGGACCCCCGCCCGCTTCATCGAGGAGCTCGGGGGCTGGATCGGCCGATACAATACGGAGAGGCGCAGCGATGCGCTCGGTGGCCGCACGCCGGCCGAGTTCCGCTCCGCGCTGGGAAGGGCCGCGTAACGGTCCAAGAAATCGTCCGCTGTCCCCATTCTTGCCCCTTTGGGACGGCTTCTTGTTGGGGCGTGCCTGCCCCAAACCCTGCTAGGAACGAGTGCAGCAAACTGGAATTTTAAATTAGTCTTTGCCAATAACCTTTGAACCTTCACCATCAATTACAATTCCCTGACGATTGTTAATTGGGCATAGATTCAAATCCGAAAACTCAGTCATTATTTTCTCGGTAACTTTCTTAAATGGTGCTGTAAGAAAATGCGGAAGAACATAGAAATCAATCAAATTAAGCCCTGCATCATCTTCTTGTGTGTAGTCCTCCGGCTTTTCATCCATTTGCTCGATATATTGGATGCTTGGAGCGCATACAATCGCACCTGCCGATTCACCAATCATCAGTTTTCCGTTTGCCAATTCTTTCTTCAACAGCTCATCCGTTCCCGTTTTACGGAGCTGGTCTATAAGGAAAAAAGAATTTCCGCCGGTAAAATAGATCACATCCGCATCTTCAAAAAGAGCCTTTATCGTTGAATAAGCCTCCGTTGAAATATCAATTTCAGTTACGATTGCTCCCAACTTTTTGAATAATTTTCGAGCCGAGCCGACATAACCGGTGTAGCCTTCACGCAGCGAGGCTGTTGGGATAAATGCGACTTTCTTATTATCAATTTCTTCCTTTATCAGACTTCCTACACTTGAAAAGTGCGAACATAAAAACAGTTTCATCAGTATTCTCCTTTATATATAAATTCTTATTTGTTGAACTAAGCCGTGTATACCATACGCTCCGATGAAAGAACGCCCCGATATAGTGAAATTTTGCCGTTTTCCTGCGTACGTGCGTACACACTCCACAGGAATTCTAAGGCGCCTGCCCCCTTAGCACACGGACTTTGGAACAAAGTCTAGTGTGTTACGCCTTGCCAGAGGTGTACGGGCTCCCGGTACGCACGTACGCAGCAATTGCCATCAATGCGCCATATAAGTGGCGATCAAGTTCGTATAAAGCGACCTTGGTTCCGCAAAACAAAAGGCAGGATGCCATCACCACGATGATACCCTGCCTTTATTCGTTCCTGTTTACCGTTCCGAGTAGTCCTTCCGCAGAATTTCCGATAAAAAATCGTACCCGAACCCTTTCTCGTAAAGAACCGGGTTCGAGTACGAACTGAATGGTGGAGCAATAAACAACCACCACAAGGGCACTGCTCCCTTGTGGTGGTTTTGGGCTAGGCCTAGAGCGTGTGGCCGTAGGCGTTGGCGGCCTTGATGGCGGCGGCGAACTTTTCGTCGGTGAAGGGCTCGGGGTTGCCCTGCTTCCACTCGTTGGTGGCGTGCGCGTACTCGCACAGGGCCGGGATATCGGACTCGGAAAGCCCGACCTGCTCAAGCGTCACGGGCAGGCCCATCTGCTTGTTAAAGGCCGCGTAGCGCTCAAGGTTCTCGGTATCGCCCGTATAGGCGAACAGCACGAGCACGCCCAGGCTCACGACCTCGCCGTGCAGGTAGGTGACCTCGCGCGGAATGCTGCAGGTGGCGTTGTAGAACGCGTGCGCCACGCTCGAGTTGTAGTAGTAATCGTTCTGGTTGGTCAGGTTCGAGACATAGCCCGTGTTGACCACGATGTCGAGCGCGATCTGCTTGACGGCCTCGCTCGACAGATTCTGACGAACGTCCTCAAGACCCTGAACACCGTAGGTAAACAGCGGCTCGGAACAGGTGTGGGCAAGAGCCAGGCCAAGGCCGGCGGTGTGCTCCAGGTCGCCGGCGCTCGTGGCGTACTCGACTTCGGGCTGCTTGGACAGGGCGTCGCCCACGCCGGCCCAGAAGTACTCCGCCGGAGCCTCGGCGATGATCTTGGGATTGATGAAGATGTGCGCCGGTCGGTTGGGGTACGAATAGCCCTCGAGCGATCCATCGTCGTTGTAGACGACGGCAATGGCGGTCGCGGCGGAACAGTTAGAGCAAATCGTCGGCACCGTAAAGACAATCTTCTTGAGCTCGATTGCCGCTGTCTTGACGGTGTCGAGTGCCTTGCCGCCGCCACAGGCGATAAGCACGTCTGCCTGCTGGCAAGCGGGGGAGTTCACGACCTTGGCGATATTGGCGCGCGTACTGTTGGTGCCGTAGACGCGCGTCTCCAGAATCTCGACGTCGGTACCTTCAAGCGCCGCCTCGATGCCCGGCAGCGCCGCAGCTAGGGCTCGCTTGCCACCAATGATGGCGACTTTCTTCGCGCCGTACTCCGCCAGTGCGGCGGGCAGCTCGGTAAAGCAATCCTCGCCGACGGTGTAGTCGCTCATTCCGATTGTGCGCATGGCAGCCTTCTTTCGTTAGTTAAAGTGCTTTCAGTTATTTTGCTCCTAGAGAAGGCTAACGACCACGAGAAATTTCTTACGTATGAAACCAGTGTTGAGGGTTTTTCGCCGGCGCGGAACGTGCTAGCATACTCCGCATAAGCGTTGATGGGGACGAGTAGTCGGCCGTCCGCATGCCACAGAGAGCGGGGAGCGCTGAGAACCCGTGCATGCGACCGATGAAAATCACCCCGGAGCTGCGGTCCCAACGGATGTGCCGCACAGGCACATCTTAGTAGATATCGCCGAGATGGTCGTCGATACAGGCCAGCCGAGTAACGGATGCGAGCGCGCGATTACGCGGGCGAGGGCATCTAAGCTGGGTGGTTAAGCGAAGAGCTTTTGCGGGCGTACAGCTCGTTTTGTGGCGCTTCGTCCCAGCTTGTAGGGACGGGCGCTTTTTTGGTGCCCAACGGGCGTGCGCGCCCACGACATGAAAGGGGTACCGTGGCAAACGAGTACAAGCAGACGATGAATCTGCCCAAAACCGGTTTTCCCATGCGTGCCGGTCTTTCCAAGTCCGAGCCCAAGCGACTCAAGGACTGGCAGGACAACAAGGTCTACGAGCAGGTTCTGAAGAAGAACGAGGGTCACAAGAAGTTCGTGCTGCACGACGGCCCTCCGTACGCCAACGGCCCGATCCACATCGGCCACGCCATGAACAAGATCTCCAAGGACATGATCAACCGCTACTGGATGATGCAGGGCTATGAGGTTCCCTATGTTCCCGGTTGGGACTGCCATGGCCAGCCGATCGAGCATAAGGTCGAGGAGAAGCTCGGCACCGAGAAGTTCAACCAGACCTCCACGGCTAAGATCCGTGAGCTTTGCAATAAGTTCGCTGTCGAGAACATCGAGCTGCAGAAGGCCGGCTTCCGTCGCCTGGGCGTGCTCGGCGATTGGGACAACCCCTATCTGACGCTCTATCACAAGCATGACGCCGCCGACATCGAGGTTTTCAAGGCCATGTTCGACAAGGGCATGATCTATCGCGGTCACAAGCCCGTCCACTGGTGCAAGCACTGCCATACCGCACTTGCTGAGGCCGAGATTGAGTACTCCGACGAGACGAGCCCGTCCATCTTCGTGCGCTTTGAGATGACCTCCAAGCCCGTCGGCCTCGAGAACTTCGACGGCCCGGTTGACTTTATCATCTGGACGACCACGCCGTGGACCATCCCCTCCGACCAGGCAGTTTCTCTCAAGCCCGGTGCCGCCTACGTCGCCGTTGAGCACGACGGCCGCGCCGAGGTCATGCTCGAGGACCTGGCTCCCAAGTGCTGCGAGGAGTTTGGCTGGGAGTACACCCCGGTTGTGGTCGACGGCAAGCCCTATGTGGTTCCCGCCGAGACCTTCCATCACATTCACTATAAGCAGCCGATCTTTGACGGTGTTGAGGGCGTGGCACTGTTGGCCGATTACGTCGGTGTCGATGACGGTACCGGTATCGTCCACAACTCGCCCGGTCACGGCGTCGACGACTACTTCGCCTGCCTCAAGGAGGGCATCACCGACATTTGCATGCCGGTCGATGACGACGGCAAGTTCTACACCGGCGAGGAGTTTGGCACCGGCGGCCCCTTCAGCGGCATGGATACCGACGAGGCCAACCCGCACATCATCGAGTTCCTGCGCGAGCGCGGCACCCTGGTCCTCGAGAAGAAGATCACGCACAGCTATCCGCACTGCTGGCGCTGCAAGCACCCGGTGCTCTTCCGTGCTACCGACCAGTGGTTTGTCTCGATGGACAAGACCGGCTTGCGCGAGCAGGCTGGCAAAGAGGTCCGCGAGAACGTTAAGTGGTATCCGGCCCACGCGGCCAACCGCATCGGCGCCATGGTCGAGCAGCGTCCCGACTGGTGCATCAGCCGTCAGCGCAACTGGGGCGTGCCTATCCCCAGCTACACTTGCGCCGACTGCGGTGAGAAGGTCATGAACGACGCCACGCTCGACGCCGTCATCAAGCTCTTCCACGAGAAGGGCTCCGACGCCTGGTTCACCGACGCTCCCGAGAGCTACCTGGGCGAGGCCTGCGTCTGCCCCAAGTGCGGCGGCCATCACCTCAAGGCCGATAAGGACATCCTCGACGTGTGGTGGGATTCCGGCGTCTCTTGGAAGGCCGTCTGCGAGTACCGTCCCGAGCTGGAGTATCCGGCTGATGTGTACCTCGAGGGCTCCGACCAGCACCGCGGTTGGTTCCAAAGCTCGCTGCTCACCTCGGTGGGCGCCAACGGCCACGCTCCGTACAAGGCGGTTGTCTCGCAGGGCTTCACCCTCGACGGCCAGGGCCGTAAGATGTCCAAGTCGCTCGGCAACGTCATCGACCCCAATAAGGTCTGCGACGAGATGGGCGCTGACATCATCCGTCTGTGGGTTGCATCCGTCGATACCAGCTCCGACGTGTCCATCGACCACGAGATCCTTGCTCGTACGTCCGATGCCTACCGTCGTTTCCGCAACACGCTGCGCTTCCTGCTCTCCGAGCTCGAGGGTCAGTTTGAGCCCGAGACCGACGGCGTCGCCTTTGCCGACCTGCTGCCGCTCGACAAGCTCATGGTTGCCCGCCTGACTCAGGTTCAGGCCGAGGTCGACGACGCCTACGCCAGCTACGAGTTCCCGCGCGCCTACCGTGCGCTTTATGACTTCGTGGTTACCGAGCTCTCCAACGTGTACCTCGACGCCCTGAAGGACCGTCTGTACTGCGACAAGCCCGGCTCGCTCGAGCGTCGCAGCGCCCAGACCGTGCTGGCCGAGCTCTTCTCGATGCTCATGCGCGACCTGCAGCCGATCCTGTCCTACACGGTTGACGAGGCCATGGCATATGCGCCCGCTGGCTGCGTCGATCACCAGAAGTACGCCGCGCTGCTCGATTGGTACAAGTCGCCCATCACGGTCGACGAGGCCAATGAGTTCGAGGGCGTGCTCGAGGCTTCTCTTGAGCTCCGTAGCGCCGTGACCAAGGCCCTTGAGGATGCCCGTTCTGCCGGCACCTTCACCAAGAGCCAGCAGGTTCGCGTCAAGGCGGTCGTTCCCGCCGAGATGTACGCGCTGCTGACTGGTGACAAAGCGGTCGACCTTGCCGAGTTCTACATCGTCTCCGATGTTGAGCTGACCCAGGGCGAAGAGCTTTCCGTCTGCATTGATGCTGCCGAGGGCGAGTGCTGCGACCGTTGCTGGAACTACCGCACCACCGTCGGCGAGTACAACGGCCACGCGCATATTTGCAAGCGCTGCGCCGATGTTTTGTAGGTTACGGCGTTCGTAGAACGCCGTAACCTACCGACGCTGCAAACGCCCCTAAGCGGCAATCTGACGTTCAATCGTCGGTCGCGTACCAAAGTACGCTTCCCTCCTCTTTCACGTCACCTTGCTCGCTTAGGGACGTTTTCGCTGTTGGTGACGATAACGCGGCGTTTCCATTGCTGGAGCTAGAGGCTTTCTTTCGACTTGCGTTTTTAGTCGAAAGCTATTAAGCGACATTCCGTTATTCGGAATGTCGCTTTCGTTTTTAGCTGGTTATTTCGCTTGCGTTGGTGGATATGTCGTGCGTTCTGCGTATGGCAATATAAGATAGTTCTTTGTATTAAACGTAATTCGATGATCTTGAGGGTAGGGGATTAATTTGGGTCGTGCTGGGGATATGACGCCGCCTTTGCGTTGGCGGTTGGGTGTTGCTGGTGGGGTGGCGCTGGTTGTGCTGCTTGTTGACCAGCTGACCAAGCTTGCGGTTCGTGCCGTGGGCGACGCTTTGCATGTGACTGTTATCCCCGGTGTGATCGACTTTCTATTTGTCCGCAATATCGGAGCCGCCTTTAGCATGGGCGAGGGGCATGGCATCGCGTTTGCCGTGCTGGCGTTGGCGGTCATTATCGCTATTGCCGTGTACCTCGTTCGTGCACCCCAGCTCGCCCATCTTGAGGTTGTGGGCATGGCGATGGTTGCGGGCGGTGCTATCGGCAACGCTATCGACCGTCTGACTTTTGGCTTTGTGACCGATTTTATTGCCACCACCTTCATCGACTTTCCCGTCTTCAATGTGGCCGATATCGGCATTACCGTGGGCGTTGTGCTCGCCCTCTTCGGCTACATGTTCTTGAGTCCCGCGGCCCGCGAGGTTGATGCGACTGCCGAGCTCAATGCCCGTGATGAGGCCCGCGCTAAGCGCAAAGCCAAGCAGCGTGGGGAGCGTGCCCGCAAGATTCGCGAAAGGAATGAGCGTTAATGGCCGACATCCATATTCTTGTTGCCGACGATTCCGCTGGTCAGCGTCTTGACGCCTATTTGGGCGCCAACGATGGCTGTCCCACGCGCTCTGCCTGCGCGCATCTGATCGAGGGAGGCGCCGTTGCCGTCAACGGTGAGACTTGTCTCTCTAAAAAGTACGCCGTACGCGCCGGCGATCGCATCTCGGTCGACTTGCCCGAGCCGCACGACCCGACCGACGTGATTCCCGAGGCCATTCCCCTCGATATCCGCTACGAGGACGACTACCTTATCGTGCTCTCCAAGCAGCGGGGCCTGGTGTGCCATCCCGCCCATGGCCACGAGAGCGGCACCCTTGCGAACGCTCTGGTCTACCACTGCGGCATCGATCATCTTGGTACTGTGCAGGGTGAGGACCGCCCCGGCATCGTGCATCGCCTGGATCGCGATACCTCGGGCCTTATGCTCGCGGCAAAAGACGACGACACCCAGCGCGCGCTTCAGAATCTCATCCGCACGCGCACGCTCGACCGTCGCTATATCACGCTCGTTCACGGTCACATCGCCATGGACGAGGGCACTATCAACACCGGTATTGCCCGTTCCACGCGCGACCGCGTGAAGATGGCGGTTTCGGATGACCCCTTTGCCCGTCAGGCCATTACGACCTTTAAGGTCCTCGAGCGCTTTGATTCCACGCGTTTTGACGACGGCTATACGCTCGTTGAGTGCCACCTGTTTACGGGCCGCACACATCAGATTCGCGTGCATATGCGCCATATCAACCACGCCTGCGTGGGCGATCCGCTCTACGGCAAGTGCGATGCGCGTGCCGATCAGGGCCTGACCAGGCAGTTCCTGCATTCTTGGCGCGTTGCGTTCGATCATCCCGTAACGGGGAAGCGCATTGAGTGCCGTGACGAGTTGCCGTGGGATCTCGCTGCGGTTCTCGACGATCTGGCTCCGCGCTCGCTCGGTCGCACGGCCGTTGGAGATGAAATCGTTCCGCAGCTCGGTCTTCTCGAAGCCTAGCCAGTATTAGATGGTTTCTTGAACTCGGTAAGCCTGCGGTAAGATATACGATTGTTTACGTTACACGTTGCTGGGAGCCTGCATGCTCGCCTTTTTACAAACCAACACACCCATCGTGATCTTCAACCAGATTGTCGTCACGCTGCTCACGGTCTGCTTTCTGTACCAGGTGGTCTTCTTTGTCATTGGCGCTCTTCGTGGCGAGGTCGCGCCTCCCAAGGCCAAAAAACTCCATCGCTATGCCTTTTTTATCGCGGCGCATAACGAGGAAGCCGTAATTGCCAATCTCGTACGCTCCATCAAGGACCAGGACTATCCGTCCGAGCTTATCGAGGTCTTTGTCGTTGCCGACGCCTGCACCGACAACACCGCTCAGCTCGCACGCGAGGCCGGTGCCATTGTTTACGAGCGCAATGACCTGGCCCGAAAGGGCAAGAGCTGGGTCATGGACTTTGGTTTCGATCGCATTCTCAACGAGTATCCCGACACGTTTGAGGGCTACTTTATCTTCGATGCCGACAACGTTATCTCCCGCGATTACGTGTCCAAGATGAACGATGCCTTTGACCAGGGCTTCCATGTGGTCACGAGCTATCGCAATTCCAAGAACTTCGGCAGCTCGTGGATCTCGGCTGCTAATGCCACGTGGTATCTACGCGAGGCGCGCTTCCTCAACAACGCGCGCAATATCTGTAAGACGTCCTGCGCTGTTTCGGGTTCGGGTTACCTTATCTCGTCAAGCGTTATCGAGGGCATGCACGGTTGGCAGTTCCACACGCTGACCGAGGACATTCAGTTCACTACGTTCTGCGCTATTCACGGTATTCGCATTGGCTATGCGCCGGCGGAGTTCTTTGACGAGCAACCCGTGACGTTCAAGGCATCCTGGAAGCAGCGTATGCGCTGGACCAAGGGCTTTTACCAGGTGTTCTTTACCTACGGTAAGCATCTGGTCAAGTCGATGCTCCGCTATCATCGCTTTGCCGCCTACGACATGTTCATGACGATCGCCCCGGGTATGCTGCTATCGCTGATCTCGATGCTCGCTAATGCGACGTTCTTGATTGTGGGTGGCCTTTCGCATGGTTTCTTGGCAACCGAAGTCGAGATGCAGGCGTGCGCCGCTTCGCTCATTATGACCTTCGCCATGATGTATCAGACGTTCTTTATCCTGGCGCTGCTCACGACTATCTTTGAGTACAAGCATATTCACTGCGCGCAAAAGTGGCGCCTGGTGACTAACCTGTTTACCTTCCCGATCTTTATGTTCAGCTATATCCCCATCACGGTGGCCGCGCTGTTCCTGAAGGTCGACTGGGTGCCGACGCAGCACGCCGTCAACGTTACCCTTGACGAGGTCATGCAAGGCGCAAAATAACCACCACCAAAACCACCGCAAAGGGGACAGGCACCTTTGTGGTGGTTTTTGCTTTTGCGATGCAGCTCGAGGAGGAGTCCGATGGCCTATATCCCGTTTTGGATTTGCATCTTTGCCGGCGTGGCAATTGATGCCCGAGAGCGACGGTTTCCCAATGGGCTTGCCGGCGCATGTGCCGTGGCGGCGTTGGCGGGCGTTTGGCTCGACCTCGGTTTGAACACAGCGCTTGACCACGCCGGTCTTGCGGTCATCGTCTACCTTGCCCTTGTGCTCACTGAGTCGCTCTGGCGGCGCCTTCGCCACGCCCCGGGCATCGGCATGGGGGATGCCAAGGCGCTCTTCGCGCTTTGCACGCTCGACCCTATGGGTGGCATCGTGGCATTTGCCGTCGCACTCCTGGCCCTGGCCCTCTCCTGCCTCTTCACAAAATCACGCTCCCTGCCATTGCTCCCGTTTTTGGTGCCGATTTTTGCCATAATCGAGGTCGTGGGCTGCACTTTGTAACCGATTGCGCATCCTTCTTAAGGAGCATGCCATGGCAACTAATCAAGAAACGGCCGTCATTAAGGCGCGCATGGACCGTATTCCCTCGGCGTTGTCGCCCGAACTTGTCGAGCGCATTGCCGCCGATCGTGCTTCGGGCTATGTCAACCCGTATCGTTGCAACGACGATCAGGTCATTCGTCGTATTGATCGCGCCGCCGACAAAGGCACGCTTATGCGTCCGGCGTTTATGCGCGATACCGAAAAGATACTTCATCTTCCGGCGTACACCCGTTATGCAGGCAAAACGCAGGTCTTTAGCTTCCGTAGCAATGACGATCTGTCACGCCGCGGTTTGCACGTGCAGCTCGTCTCCCGCATTGCGCGCGATATCGGTCGCGCCCTGGGGCTCAATTGCGATCTGATCGAGGCGATTGGCCTGGGTCACGACTTGGGACACACGCCTTTCGGCCATGCCGGCGAGCGTTTCCTCAACGATATCTATCATGAGCGTACGGGGCGTTATTTTTTCCATAACGTGCAGTCGGTCCGCGTGCTCGACACACTGTACGGCCGCAACGTGTCGCTCCAGACGCTCGACGGCGTGCTATGCCATAACGGCGAGTACGAGCAGCGTGTGTTTGAGCTCTCGGACATGAGCTCCTTTGACCAGTTTGACCAGACGGTTGAGGATTGCATTGCCACGGGCTATAGCGCAATTGGGCATCTGCGTCCCATGACGCTCGAGGGCTGCGTCGTTCGCATCTCGGATATTCTTGCCTACGTCGGTCGTGACCGTCAGGATGCGATCGCGGCGGGCCTGCTTTCGCCCGACGTTTTTGATGATGGCCGGGGCGGTGCCTACAACAGTTGGATCCTCACGCATGCCTCTATCGATATCGTTGAGCACAGCTATGGTAAGCCGCGCATCGAGATGAGCGAGGACCTGTTTGAGGAAATTCGCCGAGCCAAGCGCGAGAACTACGAGAAGATCTATAGCAAGGGCGGTATCGAAGGCGATTCCGAGGCGGAGCTGCGCGAGGCGTTCGTAAAGCTCTACGACCGTTGCCTGCGGGATCTAAATAGTGGTGACGAGTCCTCTTACATCTTTAAGCACCATATTTCGCGCATTGAGCAGCAACTTTCCTACTACGATCGCACCTATGCCTGGCAGGACGACAAGGATCAAGCCGTGGTGGATTATATCGCGAGCATGACGGACGGTTATTTCTGCGAACTGACGAGCAAGCTGTTCCCGGGTCTAAAGTTTCCGCATCGTACCTATATTAACGAACGGTAGTTCGTATCCTTTCGGTATACTGGTTAGTTGAAAACGTTTTTGATTGATGCACGGGATGGCTATGGACGACCTTTTTTCTGCCTCGACGCGCGAGCGTTCCTTTAAAAATGCGCCGCTCGCGGTGCGCATGCGACCCAATTCGCTCGACGAGTACGTGGGCCAGCAAAAGGCCGTCGGTAAGGGCTCATGGTTGCGTGCCGCGATCGAGCACGACGTGCTTTCCAGCGTGATTCTGTACGGGCCGGCCGGTACGGGTAAGACGACGCTGGCCCACATTATCGCCAACCATACCAAGAGCGAGTTTGTCGAGGTCAGCGCCGTGACGGGTACCGTGAAGGATCTTCGCCGCGTGATTGACGAGGCCAAGACGCGCCTGAATACCTACGACCGCCGCACCATCCTGTTTATCGACGAGATTCACCGCTTCTCCAAGTCTCAGCAGGATGCCTTGCTGCATGCGGTTGAGAACCGTACCGTCATTATGATTGGCGCCACGACGGAGAATCCGTACTTCGAGGTCAACTCGGCATTGCTCTCGCGCGGTCGCGTGGTGGAGCTTGAGCATCTTAAAGACGAGGATATCGCCACGCTTATCGAGCGTGCGCTCGAGGCGCCGCAGGGTTTGAACGGCAAGTTCTCGGCCGATGAGGATACGGTTAAGACCATCTGCACGCTGGCAGCGGGTGACGCTCGCTCGGCGCTCACGACGCTCGAACTTGCGAGCGAGATTGCCGTCACGCGTCCCGATACCGAGGGAACGCCAGCGCCCGTGGCGGGGGAGCGCTATCCCATCACCGTGGATGACGTGAAGATCGCCAACCCGCGTCGTGGATTTTCGTATGACAAAAACGGCGACATGCACTACGACATCATCAGTGCGTTTATTAAGTCCATGCGCGGTAGCGACCCCGATGCCACAATCTATTGGCTCGCGCGCATGATTGATGCGGGGGAGGATCCTAAGTTTATCGCTCGCCGCATTATGATTCAGGCTTCTGAGGATGTTGGCAACGCCGACCCGCAGGCGCTTTTGGTGGCGCATGCCGCGTTTAAGTCTGCCGAGGTCATTGGCTATCCCGAGTGCCGCATTAACCTGGCTCAGGCTGCACTCTATGTGTGTTTGGCCCCTAAATCCAACGCGTGTGAGGCTTCGATTGATGCGGCGCTGGCCGATATCCATTCTAGTGGGCTTCGCGAGGTGCCGAGTTATCTGCGCGATCGCCATCGCCCAGGCAGCGACGACTACGGTGTGTATAAATACCCGCACGATTATCCCGAAGGCTGGGTCGATCAGCGCTATTTGCCCGAGGGGCTGGAGCGCGGTGCGTTCTGGCAGCCTGCCGGGCGCGGCTGGGAAGAGTGGCGCGTAGAGCAAAGCGAGCGCGACCGCAGCGGGAATGCACCGAAGTAGCTGCTGATAATTTTGTCCCACGTTGCTACTCTTGGCATGTTCGGTCCCCTTTGGGGTACCATGAAAAGCGTCTGTATATCGATTCCTTTGGGAGGCTTGTATGAGTCCCATTCAAATCGCCCTGCTGCTGCTCGCCGTTGCCGGCGTGTGGGCCATCGCTGAGCTCGCGCTTACCCTGCGCAAGACCCGCAATGTTGTCGACTCGCTCGATAAGACCGTGAACGACCTCAACAACACCATCGCCGAGGCTCAGCCTGTGGTGGCAAAGCTCGATGGCGCTGTCGATGAGCTTACGCCGGCACTTGCCCAGATGGAGCCGCTGCTTAAGTCGAGCAAGACGGCAGTTGATGCCCTTACCTCCAATCTCGTAGAGGTCGAAGCCGTGGTTCGCGACATTTCTGAGGTTACGGGCAGCATGGCCGAGGCCAGCAATGCTGTGTCGAGCGTGACCGACTCTGCCGCCGGTGCTGTGCAGAAGCTCTTCAATAAGGTGAAGGCTCCTGCAGCCGACGCCGATCGCAAGCTCGCCGCTGCCGCTGCGGAGGCCGAGCTGCCTACCGAGCGCGTCCTAATTGGCGAGGACGAGGCTGCCGCGGGCGACGATGATGGTCAGAAGTCTGTATCCAAGCCGGCTCAGTATTACACCTATACGCCCGCCGAGACCTCTGAGGAGTCCTGCGATGAGTAGCGAAGCAACCTGCCCTATCACGCTGACCGTTGCCGGTGACCCGCGTCTCGCTCGCCTTGTGCGCATGACGGCAGCCAACGTTGGTGCCCTGTGCTCTATGTCTGTCGATCGCATCGAGGACATCCGCATGGCTGCTGAGGAGGCTTTCATCTTTGGTTGCACCGCGGTCGACTGCGATGACATCACCATCAAATTCGATGTCGATGAGACCCATGTTGGCATGACTATTACCTTTGGCGACCAGGCTACGGTCGATGAAGACGACCAGGCTGCGGTGTATGCCGAGCTCATCCTCGCGAGCGTGTGCGACTCCTACGAAAAGACTACGGCGCCCCTGACGCTTTCCCTCGACCTCAAGGCGGATATCTAATATGACCGAACGTTCCCGGAGCGGCAAGACCGCTTGGGACAAGGAGAAAACCCGCGAGCTGTTTCGTCGTTACAAGGAGACCGGTGATCCGGACGCCCGTGAGCAGCTCGTCATGTCCCATATGAACCTGGTAAGGTTTCTTGCCAACAAATTTAAGAATCGCGGCGAGCCGCTCGACGACCTCATGCAGGTCGGCTATCTGGGCTTGCTCAAGGCTATCGACCGTTTTGACCCCGAGCGCGGACTCGAGTTCACGACGTTTGCGACACCCACTATCCTGGGCGAGATCAAACGCCATTTTCGCGACAAGGGCTGGAGTGTGCGCGTACCGCGTCGTCTGCAGGAGCTCTCGGCCAAGGTCAACCAGGCTACTGACAAACTTACCAACGAGCTGCAGCGTTCGCCCAAGGTTGAGGAGATCGCTGAGTATCTAGATGTGACTGTCGATGAGGTCCTCGAGGCTATGGAATCGTCTTCGGCCTATACCTCGGTGCCCATCGAGGCTCCTGGTGCGTCCGATTCCGACGATGCCCCTTCGATTCTCGACCGTTACGCCGACGACGACAACGAGCTCGACTTTACCGATGACCGCCTAGTGATCGAGGAAGCCATCCGTGATTTCTCGCCGCGCGAGCGCGAGGTGATCGAGCTGCGCTTTGTGAAGGGCATGACCCAGATCGAGATCGCCAAGAAGCTGGGTATTTCTCAGGTGCAGGTTTCGCGTCTGCTGCGCCGCACGCTTAAGAAGATTCAGGACAAGATCGACCCCGACGGAGTGATGATTCGTTCATGAGTGAACACCCCCAACAAACCGATCGCGTGCTGCGCGACACCCGCATTCTGACGCTTCGCATTTGGGCTGTTGTCGGCTGCATTGTCATCGCCGCTGTCATCTTTAACCTTATGGGCATCCTGGCGCCGGTTATCGAGTTTCTCGCTGTTGGTTCCATCATTGCCTTTGTGATGTCCCCGATCACCAACTGGCTCGAGCACCATGGCGTGAATCGCGGCATCGGTTCGCTTATCGCGCTTATTGTTGTTGTTGCCGTGCTCGTCGGTGTCGTTTGCATCTTGTCGCCGATTCTCTTTGGTCAGATCATGGAAGTCCTGAGCCGCCTGCCCGAGCAGCTTCGTGTTGCGGGTGGCGATCTCAATGAGATGATCTCGCATGCCAAGACGCTCCATAACACGCCGCTCAAGGAGTATTTGGACGATAATCTTTCGTCGCTGGTTACCGTGGCATCGAAGTATGTGTCTCAGATTGCTGCCGAGCTTGGCCGCGGTGTGTTCCCGCTCATCACCAATACGGCCTCGCAGTTGTTCGTGATCTTCCTTGGTCTGGTGCTTGCCTACTGGATGGCCTGCGACTACCCTCGCATGCATCACGAGATTTGCACCATCATCGGTCAGGAGAAGGAGACCTCGTACCGCTTTATGGTCGCCATCCTTTCTCGCTCTGTCGGCGGCTACATGCGCGGTATGGTCGTGACGTCCATCTGCGGTGGTTTCCTCGCCTTTATCGGCTTCCTGATTATCGGCCATCCGTATGCGGCGCTCATGGCTATCTTCACTGGCATCATGCACTTGGTTCCGGTCGTCGGTCCCTGGGTGAGCGCGGCAATCGCCACGGTACTCGGCTTTATGTTCAGCCCCATGTTGGCGTTATGGACGCTCATCGTGACGATGGTCGCGCAAAACGTCACCGACAATGTGATTTCGCCTAAGGTCATGCAGAGCTCAGTGCAGGTGCATCCCATCATGAGCCTTACGGCTCTCGTTATTGGTTCGGCACTCATGGGGCCCATCGGCATGATTATTGCCATCCCGCTTTGTGCGGCCCTCAAGGGCATCTTCGTGTACTACTTCGAGAATGAGACCGGCCGTCAGCTTGTGGCCTATGACGGAGCCGTGTTTAAGGGCACGCCGTACCGCGATGCCGATGACAACCCGGTCGCCGCCTACGACGCGCTCGGCGACGACACCTTCATCTATGAGTCCGAGCTCATCGGTAACGAGACTGCGCCCGAGGCCCAGGCCATGCCCAAACCCGAGCTCGATAATCCCTGGATGAAGCTCTCGGGCCTTCAGCCCGATGCTACGGGCTTTTTCAAGAATCCCTTCGCCAAAGACGACGATTTCAATATGAACGACGACACCAAAACCGGCATCGACGGCTCCATGGACGATGACGACAACTAGCGGGGTAATTCGGATTAATATTCATACGCGCTAACATGCAATTTCGCTGAAGGGCCGGCTTTGTGCCGGCCCTCTTTTTTGCACAGGCGCGGCGGGATGGTAATATCGTTACGTTTGAACTGTTTCGATGTGAAACCGAGGAGATTCCCTCTATGAGTGCTGACTACCCGTCAATGACTACGGCCGAGATTCGCTCCAAGTTCCTCAACTTCTTTGAGGAGCGCGGTCTTAAGCTCTATCCTTCTTCGTCTCTTGTTCCCGACGATCCTTCGCTGCTGCTTGCCAACGCCGGCATGAACCAGTTTAAGGAGTACTACCAGGGCAAGAAGACCATGAAGGAGATCGGCGCGATTTCCTGCCAGAAGTGCGTCCGCACCAACGACATCGATTGCATCGGCGAGGACGGCCGTCACCTGTCCTTCTTCGAGATGCTCGGCGACTTCTCTTTTGGCGGCGTCTCCAAGGAGCAGGCTTGCGCCTGGGCCTTTGAGCTCATCACCAAGGAGTTCAAGCTGCCGCTCGACCGCCTGTACTTCACCGTCTTTACCGAGGACGACGAGACCCACGACGTGTGGCGTTCTCTGGGCGTTGCTGAGGACCACATCTCCCGCCTGGGCGAGGACGATAACTTCTGGGCCGCTGGCCCCACCGGTCCCTGCGGTCCGTGCTCAGAGATCTACTTTGACATGGGCGAGGAGGTCGGCTGCGGCAGCCCCGACTGCAAGCCTGGCTGCGACTGCGACCGCTTCCTGGAGTTCTGGAACCTCGTCTTTACCCAGTACGACCGCCAGGAGGACGGCTCCTTGCCGGAGCTGCCGCACCGCAACCTCGATACGGGCATGGGCCTGGAGCGCATGGCCGCCATCATGCAGCACAAGACCGCCAACTACGACGGCGATCTGATGCAGCACCTCATCAAGCTGGGCGAGAAGATTAGCGGCAAGACCTATGACGCCGACGATTACTCTGGCGCCAGCCGCTCCCTGCGTATCATCGCCGACCACTCCCGTGCCGTCGACTTTATGATCTCGGACGGCATCCTTCCCGGTAACGAGGGTCGCGAGTACGTCCTTCGCCGCCTGCTCCGTCGTGCCGTGTTCCACGGTCGCCTGCTGGGCATCGAGGGCGCCTTCCTGACCAAGTTCATCGACGAGGTTAACGCTCAGATGGGCGAGGCTTATCCCGAGCTGCTCAAGAATGTCGCGCTCGTCAAGGGTATCGTCGCCTCCGAGGAGGAGCGCTTCTCCACGACGCTCGACAACGGCCGCGTCTATCTGGACGAGGCCCTGGCAGCGCTTGCCGAGGGCGCCGTGCTTCCGGGCGATGTCGCCTTTAAACTGCACGACACCTTTGGTTTCCCCATCGATCTGACCGTCGAGATCGCCGGCACCGCTGGCCACGACGTCGATATGGACGGCTTCACTGCCTGCATGGAGGACCAGAAGGCCCGCGCCCGCGCCAATGCCAAGGGCGACGCCTGGGGCAGCTTCAACGACGTGTGGGTCGAGCTTTCGGACAAGGTCGCAGCGACCGAGTTCGACGGCTATGACAACGATGTGATCGAGGGCGCCAAGGTTGTCGCCATCGTGCGCAACGGCGAGTCCGTCGAGTCTGCTGCCGCCGGCGAGGATGTCGAGGTTGTGCTCGACCGCACCCCGTTCTATGCCGAGATGGGTGGCCAGCAGGGCGATGCCGGCAAGCTTTCCGCCGAGGGCGTTGTTCTGACCGTTGCCGACACCAAGAACCACAACGGCCTGTATGCCCACGTCGCGCACGTTGCCGAGGGCACGCTGACTGTCGGTGCCGCTGTTACCGCCGCGCTCGACGCCGAGCGCCGTGGCTTCCTGCGCCGCAACCACACCGCCACGCACCTGCTCGACGCCGCCCTTAAGCAGGTCCTGGGCGAGCATGTCTCCCAGGCCGGTTCGCTGGTGACGCCCGAGCACCTGCGCTTTGACTTCACGCACTTCGAGGCCCTGTCCTCCGAGCAGCTCAAGGCTGTCGAGGACCTGGTCAACCAGCAGATCTTCGCTTCCAAGCCGGTTGTGACCCGTGTCATGGGCATCGACGAGGCTAAGGCTGCCGGCGCTGTCGCTCTGTTTGGAGAGAAGTACGGCGATGTTGTCCGCGTCGTCTCCGTGGGCGCCGAGGACCAGCCGTTCTCCCGCGAGCTCTGTGGTGGCACTCATGCCGCCAATACCGCCGAGATTGGCCTCTTCAAGATCATTTCCGAGTCCTCCACGGGCTCCAATGTCCGCCGTATCGAGGCCGTGACCTCTAAGGGTGCCCTCGACTACATGGCCGACCGCCTGGCGCTCGTTGACGCCGCCGCCGCTGCGCTCAAGTGCCGCGTCGACGAGGTTCCCGCCCGCGTGGAGAACCTGCAGGCCGAGCTGCGCGAGACGTCCAACAAGCTCAAGAAGGCGCTCACTGGTGGCTCCTCCGATGCGATCTCCAACGCCATCGAGGGTGCTGTCGAGCTGAATGGCTACAAGCTCGTTGTTGCTGAGCTTCAGGGTCTCGAGGCCGCTGACCTGCGCAACGTTTGGGATACCGTGCACCAGAAGGTCGCCGGCCCTGTCGCCTGCGTTGTTGCCAGCGTGACCGAGAAGGGCACCCCGGCCCTGCTCGCCGCCGGCTCCGATGACGCCGTGAAGGCCGGTTTCCACGCCGGCAACGTGATCAAGCAGATCGCGGGCCTGGTCGATGGTCGCGGTGGCGGCCGTCCCAACATGGCCCAGGCCGGTGGCAAGAACGCTGCCGGTATCGCCGATGCCCTTGCGGCCGCCAAGACCGCGCTCGGCGCCTAAGAACCTAAGTAGTCGCTGTGGTCGCGCTTGCGCTGGACATAGGGGAGACCAGGATTGGCATCGCCGTCTCGAGCCGTGATGGCAAGATGGCGATGCCTGTCAAGGTGCTTCCGGCTGCCGAGGTCACTGGCATGGCAAAGACGTTTCGCTACCTGGTGGAGGACTATGAGCCCGATATCCTGGTAAGCGGACGTCCCTTGACCATGGCCGGTGAGCCCGGCCCCCAGGCCGAGCGCGTCGCCGCCGTGGCCCAAAAGATTGCCGACGAGCTCGAACTTCCTCTGGAGTTTGAGGACGAGCGTCTGTCCTCGCAGGAGGCCAAGCGAATCCTGCGAGAGCAGGGACTCAACGAAAAGCAGATGAGGGGCAAGATTGACATGATCGCCGCCAGCCTGTTCTTGCAGACATGGCTCGATCGTAAAAACGAGGAGGTTTCGCATGCCTAGCGCTTCCGATCCGCGCCGGCAGAGTCGTCAGGGTCAGCCCTCGTCGCGCCCTACTCAGCCTGGTCAGCGCCCTGCGCAGCCGACGCAGCGCGCAGCTCAGCCTGCCGCGCGTCCGGTGCAGTCCTCCTCTCGTTCGGCCCAGCCTGCTCAGCGGACGGCTCAGCAGCCTTCTGCTCGTTCGGCCCAGCCTGCAGGCGGTACCCGCTTTAAGCAGCAGGCATCTACCCAGCGAGTGCAGGCCCCCCAGTCGCATTCGCATCACGCTCTCGGTTCCCACGGCGTTGCTCTGGCTACGCGCTCGAGCTACAACACGCATGCTCGTCGCGGTGCTCAAAAGAAAAGCTCCCCGGTGCCTATGATTATCGGTGGCGTTGTTGCCGTGCTTGCGCTTGTCGCGATCGTTTTCTTTGTCGTGCCAGCCGTCAAGGGCTTCTTTGGCGGTGAGGGTGCGAAAGTCGTTGCAGGCCAGCAGGTTACTATCACGATTCCCGATGGTGCCTCGGGTGACAGCATCGCTTCGATTCTCTCCGAGAATCATATCGTCGAAAATCCCAAGGATTATTATGCGGCGGTGAAAAAGCTCAACGCCGATATGTCGCTCAAGCCTGGTGATTATTCGTTCACCACACTCATGGATGCGACCAAGGTTGTTCAGCAACTCATGGAAGGCCCCAACGCGGGCTCCAATGCGCTGACTATCCCTGAGGGCCTGACGGTCGATCAAGTCGCCGACCGTGTGGCCCAGGCCTACGACAGCATCTCTAAGGAAGACTTCCTCAACCAGGCCAAGGCCTCCAACTACGTGGACGACTATAGCTTCCTTAAGGGCGCCGCCAACGACTCGCTCGAGGGTTTCTTGTTCCCCAAGACCTATTCGTTGGGTGATTCGCCGACGGCCGATGGCGTGATTCGCGCCATGCTCGATCAGTTTAAGACCGAGTACAAGTCGCTTGACTTTGCGAGCTGCGAAGCCAAGATCAAGGAACGCTTCGGTGTGGAGATGTCCGACTACGACATCGTCAACTTGGCCTCTATCGTTGAGCGCGAGGGCCTCAATGCCGACCAGCGCGCGCACGTGGCCTCGGTCTTCTACAACCGCCTTGCCGGCAAGCTCGACGGTCTGCGCTATCTCAACAGCGATGCGACCATGATGTATGTCACCGGTGGCGAGGTTACCGCCGACGACCTGCAGAGCGATAGTCCGTATAACACCTATAAGCACGAGGGTCTGCCACCCACGCCCATCTGCTCTCCGTCGCTCGAGGCACTCAAGGCCACGCTTGAGCCGACCGACTCCGATGACCTGTATTTCTACATTACGCAGGACGAGGAGTACTTCTCGCAAACCTACGAAGAGCATCAACAGTCTTGGAATTAGCATGAGGATTTTTAGCCCCAAACGATACGTTGCCTCGGTCGATCGCATCGACCTTGATACCCTGTGGGCCGACGGCAAACGCGCCATTCTGCTCGATCGCGATAACACCCTGGTGCCGCGCGACACCGAGCAGGTTCCCGCCGCGGTTTCCGCCTGGCTCGATGCCGCCCGCGCCAAAGGCTTTAAGCTGTGCATGGTGTCCAACAACTGGCATCGCGACCAGGTCATGAGCTCTGCGCGCGAGCTGGGACTCGAGGCCATCAGCCACGCCATGAAGCCGGCGCCGTTTGCCCTCAAGGCGGGTCTTAAGCGTCTCGGCGCCACGGCCGACGAGGCGGTGCTGATCGGTGATCAGCTCTACACGGACGTGTGGAGCGGCAACTTCGCCGGCGTCGATACCATCCTGGTAAAGCCGCAGGCGACGCAGGACCTGTGGTATACGCAGGTCTTCCGTATCTTTGAGCGCCGGGCCCTGCGCGACCTTCCCTGCGAGGAATAGGTCTCGCTATGTCCCAGCACACCAAACACGGCTGCGACCATATCTTCTTTATCGGCTTTTTGGGCGCGGGCAAATCGACGCTCGCGCGCAACGTCGGCACCATGTTCAAGCGGCGTTTTATCGATACCGATCGCCTGGTAGTTCGCCGTTGCGGCAAGTCGGTAACCGAGATTTTTGAGACCGAGGGCGAGGATCGTTTTCGCGAGCTCGAGACCTCGGCGCTCCGTTCGCTCCAAAGCGAGCGCAGCCTGTTGGTTTCGTGCGGGGGCGGTATCGTCGAAACGCCGGTGAATATTGAACTGATGCACGAAATGGGTACGTGCGTTTACCTTGAGGGCGACTTTGAGGATTCGATTCGCCAGATTCGTCGGTCCGACACGCGCCCCGATTTTCGCTCTCCCGAGCATGCCGCGCGCCTGTTTGAGCATCGACGTCCGCTGTATCGCCAGGCCGCCGACCTTACCCTTGATATTCGCAACAAGTCCTTCGAGGACGTTTCCTACCTTTGTGCCGAGATGCTTTTGGAGCGTGGGCTGCTATGATTCGCCGTCAACTGATCAATTTCCAAAACCGCAGCGTCGATGTCCGTGTCGGATTGAGCGCGTTCGATGAGCTGCCGCGCATGTTTGCCTCGGCCGTTGGCAAGCCTAAGCGCGCGATGGTCGTTTGGAACACTGACACGTCAGAGCGTTTTGGTGAGGTCGTCGAGCATGCGCTGGTCGACGCCGGTTTTGCCGTGTCGCTGCTAGTCCTTGAGGTTTCGCCTGCTGGTGCCACGTTGGCCGATGCCGATGCGATCTTTGGCGCCCTGTCTGCCAACGGCATTACCTGCGACGATCTCGTTGTCGCTGTCGGCGACACAGCAACCTGCTCGGTTGTTAGCTGGTGCGCCAACCAGTGGTGTGGCCGAACCGAGTGCGCCTTGCTGCCGACGACGTTCGACGCCATGCTCACGGTCGCGACGACCATGAAGCCGCTCGTCGCCTCGTCGGCCAATGCGCTTTCCGCCATCGCGTTCCGTCCCGAACCGGGCTTGGTCGTGTGTGACCTCGACCTTGTTCGCGAGGCGGACCCCGAGGACCTCAAGCTCGGCTATGTGGTACTTGTTGGCACCATGCTTTCGAGCAGTAAGTCACGCTGGAATCAGTTTACTGAGACCGTCCCCGAGATTCTCGCGGGCGAGGAGGTCGCGCTCGTCAATGCCGTTCAATGGTCTCAGACTGCCCGTAAGGACGTACTGATGGCCACGAACCCGAGCGCTCGCCATGCGCTCGATTTTGGCAAGACGGGGGAGCGTACCCTGCGCGCTTGCTTGGGCGATGCCGCTTCGCAGGTCCCTGCCTACCAGCTGTTGTCCGAGGGCATGCGCTTTGAGGCGCGCCTAGCACATGATGCCTGCGACTTCGATATCGATTACGTCTTTGAGGTCGATGACTGCCTGGAGGACTTTGGTATCGAGGAACTTGCCTTCGATCTGGAGCCTGCCGCATATATCGAGGAGTTCCGTAGGCAGCAGTTCGCGCGCTCAAACCGCAGCATGCTGCCGCTGCCCGCGGCACTCGGCGCCATTCGCCTAACGAGCGTCGAGGACGAGGTTCTTGAGCGCCATGTTCACGCCTACTTGGCTTCTCGCAAAGAACTTCTCTAAGATTTATTGACATCCATCGTCTTTCGTATCATGTTGAGGGGCGGGTTTTCAATCGGTTGCGGATTGCATGCGATTCCTTCGTTCGGTTGAGACCCGTCCCGTCTATATAGAGACAACAAGAAAGGAATCTGCATGTCTGAGTTTGCTGCCGGTCCTGCCGGTCGTATCGAGCGTGTCCGTGCCCTTATGGCCGAGCGTGGCTACGACGCCATCGTGGTGCGCGACGAGGCCAACCTTCGTTGGCTTACGGGCGTTAAGGGCGTCTTCGACTACACCTTCGAGTTCCCGCACGCGGCGTTTATTACGGCTGACCAGTGCCTGTTCCATACCGACTCGCGCTACCTCAACAGCTTTGAGGAGAACACGCCCGCCGGCAGCCCCTGGGTCTACGACATGGACGAGGGTGCCATCCCCGGTTGGGTCGCCGGCAAGATCGCAGCCAACAAGTGCCGCGTCTGCGCTGTCGAGGACGATATGCAGATCAACTTCTACCAGGGCATTCAGCGTGGTCTGGAGGATCGTTCCGTCGCCTGCATGTTGCCGCTGATGCATGACGACATCCGCAAGATGCGCGCCATCAAGGACGCCGAGGAGATCGAGCTCATGCGCCATGCGCAGTCGATCACAGATGCCGCCTTCCAGCACATGCTCGGCTTCATTAAGCCCGGTATGACCGAGAAGCAGGTTCGCAACGAGCTCGAGAACTTTATGTTCGCCAACGGCGCCGACAGCCTGGCCTTCGGCTCCATCGTGGCGAGCGGTCCCAACACCGCCAACCCGCATGCCGTGCCGAGCGACCGTGTGATCGAGAAGGGCGATTTCGTCCTCATGGATTACGGCGCGGGCTACTGCGATTACCGCTCCGACATGACGCGCACTGTCGTGATGGGCGAGCCCACGCAGGAGCAGCTCGACCTGTACGCACTCGTGCGTCGCACGCACGAGGAGTGCGTCGCCGCCATCCATCCGGGCGTCGAGGGCAACGACATTTTCAAGCTTTCCAAGAAGATCATCGGCGATGCCGGTTATGGCGATTACTACAACCATGGCCTGGGCCACGGCGTTGGTATCGACATCCACGAGCTGCCCAACTTCAACCGCAGCAAGAACACCATCGAGGTCGGCTCGGTTATCACCATGGAGCCCGGCGTGTATCTGCCCGGTGTGGGTGGCGTGCGTCTGGAGGACTACGGCGTGGTCACCGAGAACGGCTACGAGCCCTTCACCAAGACCCCGCACGACCTGCACGTCATCGATTGCTAGCCCATTTCGATAGATTTTTGGGGCGGGGCGTCCGGAGCAATTCGGGCGCCCCGCGTTCTCTTTTTATGCGCTCGCTGCAGGCGCCGTCTGCAAGTGTATAATTTCGGTCGTATGTAATTTGGACGCTTGTGCGTTCTGCCCATAACAAGAAAGGTCGCTATGCCTACCATTTCTACCGCCGACTTCAAGAACGGCCTCGGTCTCCGCATTAAGGACAAGGTCTACACCATCGTCGAGTTCCAGCATGTCAAGCCGGGCAAGGGCGGCGCGTTTGTGCGCTACAAGACCCGCGACATCAAGAGCGGGCGTGTCGTCGAGAACACCTGTAACGCCGGCACCAAGTTCGAGAGCGTCATGCTCACCACCCGTGAGTTCCAGTATCTCTACAACGATGGCGCCGACTACATCTTCATGGACAACGAGACCTATGAGCAGGTTCCCGTTCCCGAGGACATGGTGGGCGAGAACTCCAAGTGGCTGCGCGAGAACGACATTTGCCAGCTGCTCTTCGCCGACGATGAGCTCATGGGCGTGACTCCGCCGATGTTCATCGAGACCACCATCGTCCAGACCGACCCGGGCTTTAAGGGCGACACCGTCCAGGGTTCCACCAAGCCGGCCACGATCGACACCGGCGCTGTCATCCAGGTCCCCATGTACCTCAACGAGGGCGAGGTCATCAAGGTTGACACCCGCGACGGCAAGTTCGTCTCCCGCGTCTAGCAACCAACTCTTCTAGGAGGACTCATGCCCCAGGAAATCAAGATTGACGGCATCGGCATTTCGCCCGATGTTCTGACCGCCATCGTCTCGCGCGCCGTGTCGGATGTCGAGGGCATCGCCTCCGTTGGCGTCAAGGACCTTGCCACCAACCTTGTCTCCATGATGCTTTCGTCCAAGGCCCCGGCTTCCGAGCCGGCGGTCGAGGCCGAGGTCGTTGGCGACAAGCTCGCACTCACCGTGCGTGTCGTGGTGTTCTTTGGCTATCCGTTCAAGAAACTCGCCGAGGCCGTTCGCGCCGCCGTGGTCGCCGCCATCGATGCTCAGGTGGGCGTCGAGGTCGAGCGCGTTGACGTTTGCATCGACGGTCTCGTTTTCCCCAAGGAGTAACCTTTGAGCCTTAAGGTTTATCGCGGGCGTACGCTTGCCCGCAGTCAGGCGCTGCAGCTGCTGTTCCAGGCCGAGGCCACGGACAGCCCGCTCGAGCGCGTCCTCGAGGGTGATTTCCTGATCTCGAAGGGTCCCCTCGATCCCTATGCGCTGGAGCTTTGCCGCGGTGCCTACGAGCATATCGATCGTATCGACTGCGCTCTGCGCGCCGTCGCCAAGAACTGGGATCTTATGCGCATGCCCGGCGCCGACCGCAACCTGCTGCGTATCGCCGTTTACGAGATGCGTTTCCTCACCGACGAGGAGGTCTCGGACGCCATCGTGATCAACGAGGCTGTCGAGCTTGCCAAGGCCTATGGCACCGACCAGTCCGCTTCGTTCGTCAACGGCGTGCTGGGCAAGATCGCTCGCAGCGAGGAGTTGCCAGGCGAGGACCTGTACCAAGAGCTGCTGGCCGAAGATCGCGCTCGCGAGGAGGCACAGGCTGCCGAGGCTGCCGCCAAGGTTGCGGTTGCTCAGGCTGAGGCTGGCGTGCTGGTCGAGGATGCGGACGCCGCCGAGGCTGTTGTCGACTCCGTCGAGGAGTAGCTATGCCAGAGGGTTCCGTCCGCAACTTCGACGAGATCTCGGACCGCTTGGACCAGATCATCGCTACCGTTCGCTCCAAGGATACCTCCTTGGAGCGTTCGCTCGATTTGTTTGACGAAGCGATTGAGCTGGGCTCCCGCGCGGTCGATATGGTCGACAAGTTTGAGCTGACGCCGCGTGAGGCCGACAAGCTCGAGCAGGAATATGATGAGGATGCGGCAAACGAATCCCAGGATAGCTAGGCTGCATCTCCGGATACGAATGGTTGATGGCATTCATGAAACGCGTGCGTCTTGATGACGAACTGATTTCACAGGGCATCTGCGCCGATCGCGCGGATGCCCTTCGCACTCTTATGGCCGGCTTGGTCTCGAGTGGCGGTGAGCGCTTGACTTCGCCGGGTCTTAAGGTGATGCCGGGGCTGCCGCTACACGTGAAGGGGCGCATTCCCTATGTTGGCCGCGGCGGTCTTAAGCTCGAAGGCGCGCTTGATGCGTTTGGCATCAATCCGACGGGCCTTGCCTGTTTGGATGTGGGCTGCTCTACCGGGGGTTTTACCGATTGCCTGCTCAAGCGCGGAGCTGCGACCGTTGTCTCGGTGGACGTGGGTCGCGCCCAGTTCGATTGGTCGTTGCGTCAGGACGATCGCGTGACGCTGCATGAGCGCACAAACGTGACGCAGCTGCCTGAGCTTGGCTATGCCGGCGCCATCGACCTGGCTGTGTGTGATGTCTCGTTTACCAGCATCGCGAACATTATCGATGCGGTACTGGCGTGCCTGGCTCCTACGGGTGAATTCTGCACGCTCGTAAAGCCGCAGTTTGAGGCTCCGGCGGCGCTGGTGGGCGAGGGCGGCATTGTGACCGATCCCACCGTGCGCCGCGATACACTCGTTGCGGCGGTTGAGCTCTTTGCTGCCAAGGGGCTGTTCCCGGTCGATGTGTGCGTGTCACCCATTCATGGTGCCAAGGGCAACGTTGAGTTTTTCCTGTACGGCATGAGGTGTGCCCCCGGCGGACGTACCGACGATGAACTGCAATCCCAGGTATCGGTTTTGAGCGAGAAAGCTGCAACGCTATGAAGGTCTTTCTGGTTCCCAATTACTACAAGCAAGAGGCGGTCGAGAGCGGCCTGATGCTCGAGCTTTGGCTGACGCGCCAGGGCTATGAGGTCGCATGGGCTGCCGACCAGCGATCGAAGATTCAAAGCACGCCTGATATTGACGGCTCCGATCTGGTCATTACGCTCGGCGGTGACGGTACGTTGCTGCGCGCTGCCCGCATCCTCAACCATCGCGAGATTCCTATCCTCGGTCTTTCCTATGGTCACCTGGGCTTTTTAACTGCTGCGAGCCCCGAGGAGCGCGACATTCTGCAGGTCGTGAGCGACGCCCTTTCCGGCGAGCTGCACGTGAGCCGTCGCGCCACCATCGCCGCGGATATCGTGTCCGTGCGCGAAGACGGTACGAAGGATGTCGTGCGCACCTTCGCCCTCAACGACATGGCGCTTACGCGCGGCCCCCTGTCCGATATGGTCGAGTTTGACATCACGGTGTCGGGCCACCATATCGATCGACTGCGTGGCGACGGCGTGGTCGTGTCCACGGCGACTGGTTCTACGGGTTACGCGCTCAGTGCCGGTGGCCCCATCGTGAGCCCCGACTATACGGGCATGGTCTGCGTACCCATTGCGCCGCACACCATTCAGGCCCGTGCCTTCTTGACTTCGCCGAGTGATGTCGTCGAAATCTTTATGTCCGATGATCGCCCGAGCGTGCCGGCGATCGCCATCGATGGACAGTTTATTACCTGCGATGGCACGGTCGAGAGCGTGGCTGTGCGTCGCGGTCCCGGTGATGTGCTGCTGCTGGATTACGGCCCCGAGAGCTTCTATAACTCGGTGAGCCGTGTGTTCTACGGAGTGCGTCATGATCGATGAGCTGCAGGTTTCTAACATTGCACTCATTCGCGAGGCGACGTTGGTGCCGAGTGCCGGCCTGACTGTCCTGACCGGCGAGACCGGTGCCGGCAAGACCGCGCTGCTCTCGGCCCTCAAGCTTATTTTGGGCGAGCGCGCGGATTCGTCGACGGTGCGCGAGGGCGAGGCGCTCGCGAGCGTCGAGGCACGACTCTTCGACGGGCCGCACGACACGGAGGGGTTTACCGTGCAGCGCAGCCTTTCTGTCGAGGGCCGCAGCCGCGTGAAGATTGACGGCCGCATCGCCAGTGTGCGCGAGCTTTCGGAGCGCGTCGGCGTGATGATGGATCTGTGCGGCCAGCACGAGCACCAGCGCTTACTCGATCCGGTGCATCACGTTGCGATGGTCGATGCGTGGGCGGGACGCTCTGCGCTCGAGGCGCTTGATGCGTACCGCGCCTGCTTTAAGGCATCGCGCGCTGCCGCCAAGGAGGTTCGACGTGTTGAAGAGGCCTCGCGTGCGCAGGGGAGCCGCGTCGAGGAGGCGCGCTTTGCCCTCGAGCGCATCGGCGAGGTCGACCCCAAACCGGGCGAGTATGAGGAACTCGAGGAACTGCTGCCGCGCTCCGAACATGCCGAGGTACTGGTTGCCACAGCTAACGATGCCCATGCATCGCTTGCCTCCGAAGGGGGAGCGCTCGACGCCGTGAACAGCGCCGTGGCAGAACTTTCCCGCATGGCTACCGTCGATCGCAAACTCGGCGACATTGCCGATGCGCTTTCGGATGCCTGTATCTCCCTTGAGGATTGCGCGAACGAGCTTCGTTCCTATCGCGATGGCGTCGCCTTCGACCCGCGCGAGCTCGCTCGCATGCGTGAGCGGTATTCCGACCTCAAGGGTCTGTTGCGTCAGTGGGGTCCCACTATGGACGATGTTTTTGCCATGCGCGATCGCTCGCAAGAACTGCTGTCCCTGGTCGATGATGGCGATGAGCAGATCAAAAAGGCGCGTGAGGCACTCGGGAGCGCCGAGCGCGAGTTGTTTGCCGCTGCCAAGGCACTTAAGCGTGCTCGCAATACGGCGGCCCCGCGCTTCTGCCACGAGGTCGGCCGCCAGATGGCTCGCTTGGAGATGGGTAGTGCCGAGCTCGTCTGGGAGTCGCGCGATCTTCCCCGTGCTGAGTGGACGCCCGTTGGTCCTTCGAGCTACGAGCTGCTATACCGCAGCGGTGCCGGCTTGACGCCACGTCCCCTGCGCCGCATTGCGTCGGGCGGCGAGCTCAGCCGCGTCATGCTGGCAAGTAAGGTTGTCCTCGGTAACGCGGACGGTGTCGATACGCTGGTGTTTGACGAGGTCGATGCTGGTGTCGGTGGCTCCACGGCGCGTGCACTCGCGGGCGTGCTGGCAGATCTCGCCTCTACGCATCAGGTGATTGTCGTAACCCACTTGGCGCAGGTCGCCGTCATGGCCGACAAGCATTATGTTGTCAGCAAGGAACCAGGCGATGTTCCCCAGACGCATTTGGACGAGGTAACCGGCGAAGCGCGTACCGCCGAGATCGCCCGCATGTTGAGCGGCGATCAGTCCGAGGCAAGCCTGGCGCACGCCAAACAGATGCTTGCGGAGGCGCGTGCCTAGGCCGAGCCGCCACATGTATGTCCAATCCGGCCGCCACGAAACGGGTCCATCTACTACGTTTGGCAGGGCATCGGCAACCACGCCAAGAATTGCAAAAAGAAAACCGCAGGTAGAACGCCTGCGGTTTTCTCTATTTTGGGTGTATGGTTGGCTCTTGAGGTTAAAACGTAGTAGATGGGCGGATTTCGTGGCGAGGGGCGTCTATCGGCTCCCCAATTTACCTACTCAACGACCTTATCCGGCTGGATGAGCTCCTCGTAGTAGCTGATATGCTCACGCGCGTCTTCAATCTCGGGCAGCAGGAAGTTGTAGATGACTTCGATGATCATCGTGGCACTGATCTTGGAGAACGCAAAGTCGCCTGTCGTCAGCAGCGCTTCGTGGTTGACGGTATTAAAAGTGTAGTCTGCCAGGCGCGCGAGTGGGGATTTGCTGTCACTGCTGATGACGACTACGGTTGCGCCGCAGTTGCGAGCCGCTTTTGCCATGCGATTCAATCGGCGCGATTTGCCGGAGTTTGAGATAAGCACGATGACGTCACCCGGGCGTAACGTGAGCGCAAAGCCGATTGATGTCTCGCTAATGGTACTCGCCATGCAGCGCAGGCCCAGCTGCGAAAACTTAAACGTCGCATCGAGCGCGACCGCGTTCGTATTGCCCACAGCTGCAAACTCAATAACCCCTGCATGCTTAAGGGCATGCACAACAGCCGCCAGCGTATCGTGGTCGATCCCGTCGATAGTCGCATTAAGCTCGCTCACCTTGGCAGCCAGGATGTTCTTGAGGCTCTGCTCCATATTGTCGAGCGAGACCTCGTCGGTCAGGCCCTCGTTGCGCTGGCTTTCCAAATCCCTCGCCAACGAAAACTGAAAGCTGCGAAAGCTGCCAAACCCAAGCTTGCGGCAGAAGCGCGAAACGGTCGCCTCGGACGTGGCAGCGGCGCGTGAGAGCTGAGCCGCCGTGAGGCGTGGAGCCTCGGACTGGTGCTCCAATATATAGTCGACAATGCGCTGCTCGGACTCGCTGTATCCCTGATGGGTGCTAATGAGGGAAAGTGCGCTCTTGCTACTATCGGTCATGGATGGCTCCTGGTTGGCATGAAAATCTAGCTTGATTTGCAATGCCATAGTATACGGGCATTTTCAATTACAAGATACACCTTGCCGTTTCAAGTGTTGATGGTAAACTTTCACCTACCGTTTACGGTTATGAAAGAACCTTTCACCGGAGATTTGCACCTTAGCTCTTCTCACGCGGACGGTAGGTTGGTATCTTTCAGTTGTGGAAAAACGCGCATCGAAGCGCGTGTAGGGGAGCGCCCGCGGGCGCTGTACTCAAGAAGGAGGGACACATGGCTAAGTTTGACATCATCGCCGCCACCGGTTGCCCGACCGGCATTGCGCACACCTTCATGGCGAAGGAGGCGCTGGAGAAGGCAGCTGCCGAGCGCGGTCTGACCATTAAGGTCGAGACTCATGGCCAGGTCGGTGTCGAGAACGAGCTCACCAAGAGTGAGATCGCTGGCGCCAAGGCCGTCGTCGTCGCAGCCGATAAGGATGTCCAGGCCGAGCGTTTCGCCGGCAAGCCCATGGTTTCCGTTGGTGTTTCCAAGGCCCTGTCCGTTGAGGCCGCCGGTAAGTTGATTGACCGCGCGCTCGCCGCTAAGGGCGACAGCACGGTTGCAGCCGCTGCCGATGTCGAGGACGAGGTTGAGGAGAAGGAGTCCATCGGCCACATCATCTACAAGCACCTCATGAACGGCGTCAGCCACATGCTGGTCTTCGTCGTTGCTGGTGGTGTTCTGACCGCCGTTTCGTTCCTGTGGGGCATTACGTCCTTCGATTCGACGGCGTCTGACTACAACAGCTTTGCTGCGATGCTCAAGATAATCGGCGGCATCGCCATGAACCTCATGGTTCCGGTGCTTTCCGCCTACATCGCCGAGTCCATCGGCAAGCGCCCGGCGCTCGTCCCCGGCTTTGTTGCCGGTATGATCGCCATCCAGGGCCTGCCTGTTAACGCCGAGACCGGCATGATCGACGCCGGTGGCGCCGGCGTGGGCTTCGGCTTCCTGGGCGGCATCGTCGGCGGCTTCCTCGCCGGTTATGTCATCCTGCTGCTCGAGAAGGTCTTTGCCGGTCTGCCCAAGAACCTGGACGGCCTCAAGGCTATCTTCCTGTACCCGCTGTTCTCGACGGCTATCGTCGGCCTGGTCATGCTCGGCATTTCCGGCCCCATGGCTGCCATCAACACCGCCATGATGGACTTCCTCAAGGGCCTGTCCGCCTCTGGCGCCGTTGTCCTGGGTCTTGCCATCGGCTGCATGTGCGCCTTTGACATGGGCGGCCCGGTCAACAAGGCTGCTTACGTTACCGGGACCGCTATGCTCACCGAGGCACTGGCCGCCGGTGTTGGCACCGATACCTACAACTTCGGCACCAACTTCATGGCTGCCGTTTCCGCCGCCTGCATCGTTCCGCCGCTGATCACCACCTTCGCCGTCGTTGTCGGCAAGAAGTACTTCAGCCAGGAGGATCACGACGCCGGTGTAGTCAACCTCATCCTTGGTTGCACCCACATCACCGAGGGCGCCATTCCGTTCATGACCAAGAACATCTGGCCCGTCATGCCCATCATGATGCTCGGTTCCTCTATCGCTTCGATCCTGACCATTATGTTCAACGTTCACGATCCGGCGCCTCACGGTGGCTTCCTGGTCCTGCCCGTTGTCGAGAACGGTCCGCTGTGGGTCCTCGCGATCCTCATCGGCGCTGTGGTCGGTGGCATCCTGTTCGTGGCCTTCAAGAAGTACGACTTCGAGAAGAACCAGAAGGCCGCTCCTGCAGCCAAGCCCGTTGAGACCCCCAAGGCCGCTGCCGTCGAGGCCCCCAAGGCCGAGGCTGCCGACTTCGTGAAGGTCGAGAATGTCTTTGTCGCCGAGGACTTCGCTTCTCGTGACGAGGCTCTGAGCTTCGTTTCCAACCAGGCTGTCAAGGCCGGTATCGCCAGCGACGCCGACGCCGTGATGAACGCCTTCCTGGCCCGCGAGGCCGAGGGCACCACGGGCATGATGGAGGGCTTCGCCATCCCGCATGCCAAGTCCGACGCTATTACCGAGGCTGCCGTCATCGTCGTCAAGGACGAGTCCGGCGTGACCGGTTGGGACACCATGGACGGCGCTCCCGTCAACGTGGCTATTGCCCTGCTCATCCCCGGTGCCCAGGCCGGCACCACGCACCTCAAGATCCTGTCCAAGGTCGCCGAGGCGCTCATGGATGAGGACTTCCGTGCCACCGTCAAGGGTTCCACCGACGCCGCCGAGATCGCCAAGACGATCAACGCCCGCTTGGTCTAATTCCACGGTACGCGAATAACATCGCCCTCTGTACAAAAGGCGAGGACTCCACCAGGAGCCCCCGCCTTTTTCTATCCCTCCCATAAGTTGCGGTGAAATAGGGACTGTTTAAACGATTCAACCCCAAATTCAGTCCCTATTTCACCGCAACTTATAAAAGGGCATAGAGGGGGCCGCCTATCGAGTCCTTGTCGCGAACAGATCATCAGCCAGAATTCCTTTCAGCCGACATTACTTTGGACCGACTGAGTTTCCGCAGCTTGCTCGCCCACAGGGGCCCGCGCGCGGCCTGTGAGATTTATCGCGAGTTCCGCACGAGCCGAAGAGCACTTAATGTGCTCTTCGTGCGAGCAGGACTGTAGAGCAGGAAATCTCACAGGCCGCGCACGGGCCCCTGTGGGCGAGCAAGCGGACGACAAACACATCTGTCCAATAATTCGTCTGAAACACAATGAAAAACCGTTTGATGTGAGTTAATATAAACAACGTCGTGAATCTGACTCCTGCCACATGCATGACAGGGGTTAAACACAAAAAAGGAGTCAACTATGGTTTCTGAGAAGGCTACCCTCGTTAATCCTCAGGGTCTGCACATGCGTCCGGCTGGTCTGTTCGCCTCCACCATGGGCAAGTACGCCTGTGACGTGACGGTCGTCACCCCCGAGAAGGAGGTCAACGGCAAGTCCCCGATGGCCCTCATGGCTGCTGGTATCCCCTGCGGCACCGAGGTCGAGGTCAAGTGCGACGGCGCTGACGAGGCCGAGGCTCTGGCTGCTGCCATCGAGCTCATCAAGAGCGGTCTTGGCGAGTAGAACTCAAACGGGTCGCATGTTGAACAACTAAGTTCATATTTGGGGGCGCAGTGACCTGTTGTAAGGTAGCTGCGCTCTTTTGTCATGGATATGGCAAAACGCTTTATCACATGACACGGAGAGAGGAATGGGAATGTATCAGGGAGTCAACGCTTCCGAGGGCATCGGTATCGGCACCGTCATGGTTGCCGTCGATCCCGACTTGACGTTTGAGCCGCACGAGGTTGCTGATTCGGCAGCAGAGAAGGAGCGCTATCAGTCCGCTCTTTCGGTCTTCTGCGAGAAGACCCAGGCTCAGGCCGACCACATGAAGGAGACGGTGGGCGAGGCTGAGGCCGAGATCATGAGCGGACACATTGTCCTGGCTCAGGACCCGGGCATGACCGACGCCATCAACGCCGCCATTGACGGCGGTACCTGCGCCGAGCAGGCGCTCATGGACACCTCGACCATGTTCGAGAACATGTTCCTGTCCATGGACGACGAGATGTTCCGTCTGCGTGCGGCCGACATCGCCGACATCCGCACCGGTATTCTTGCCGAGTTGCTGGGCAAGGAGGTCGTCGACCTCTCCGTCCTGCCCGAGAACACCGTCGTTGTCGTGCACGACCTCACGCCGTCCATGACCGCCACGATCGATAAGGCCCACGTTGCCGGTATCGTCACCGAGACCGGTGGCCGCACGTCGCACTCCGCGATCATTGCGCGCGCCCTCGAGATCCCGGCTGTCCTTTCGGTTTCCAACAGCTGCACCGCGCTGCGCAACGGTATGACCGTTGTCGTCGACGGTGGCAAGGGTATCGTCGAGGCCGATCCCGACGAGGAGACGCTCGCCGCCTACGCCACCAAGGCCGAGGCCTTCGCTGCCGAGAAGGCAGCCCTCGAGGCCTTCCGTGGCAAGCCGTCCGTGACTGCCGATGGCATCAAGAAGATCATCGCCTGCAACATCGGTAACCCCGATGACGTGCCCAACGCGCTCGATCACGACGCCGAGGCCATCGGTCTGTTCCGCTCCGAGTTCCTGTTCATGGACTCCGCTGAGCTTCCTTCCGAGGAGGAGCAGTTCAACGCCTACCGTAAGGTCGCCAGCGCGCTCAAGGGTGCTCCGGTCATCATCCGCACGCTCGATGTGGGTGGCGACAAGGAGATTCCGTATCTGCATATGGTCAAGGAAGACAACCCCTTCATGGGCTTCCGCGCCGTGCGTTACTGCCTGGCCAATCCCGACCAGTACAAGGTCCAGCTCCGCGCTCTGCTGCGCGCTAGCGCCTTCGGTGACGTCAAGATCATGATCCCGCTCGTCACCTGCGTCGAGGAGGTCTTGGCTGTCAAGGAGCTCGTCGAGCAGTGCAAGGCCGAGCTGACCGAAGAGGGTCGCAAGTTCAACGAGAACATCGAGGTCGGCATCATGGTTGAGACGCCTGCCGCTTCGCTGCTCGCAGACCGTCTTGCCGAGGTTGCCGACTTCTTCTCCATCGGCACCAACGACCTGATCGGCTACACCATGTGCGCCGACCGTGGCAACGACACCATCTCCAACCTGTACCAGGTTTACTATCCCGCCGTGCTCCGCTCGCTCAAGAACATCATCGAGAGCGGCGTGAAGGCCGGCATCATGGTCGGTATGTGCGGCGAGGCCGCTGCCGATCCGCTGCTCGAGCCGCTGCTGATCAGCTGGGGCCTGGAGGAGTTCTCGATGAGCGCTCCGTCGATCCTGCGCGCCCGCAAGACCATCAGCCAGTGGACCAAGGCCGAGTGCGACGAGCTCGCCGAGAAGGCGCTCGCCTGCAACACCGCCGCCGAGGTCAAGGCACTGCTCGAGTCCGCAGCTCGCTAATTTGGTATCAGAGGTAACCGCGTGGTTGGAATGGGCCGGCCACGCGGCCCTCACATATACAGGGGGTACTGTAAATGTTCTACACGCTAACCGCTAACCCGGCTGTCGACATGACGGTTTCGAGCTCTCCGCTCGAGCCCGACGAGAACGTCCGCACCGGCTCGGCCAGCTACACGGCTAACGGCAAGGGCCTCGACGTGTCCTTCGCCTTTAAGAAGATGGGCGTCGACACCGTCGCGCTCGGCTTCTTCGCCGGCTTCACGGGCAAGTTTATCGTCGAGGAGGTCATGAACCTGGGTTGCCTCTGCCGCCCGGTCTGGACCGACGGTATCACGCGCATTAACACCTACGTCAACGATGGCCAGCACGAGTACGGCATCCTGAACCCGGGTGCTCCTATTACGCCGCAGCACCAGGAGGAGCTCTACAACATCCTGGATACCGCGGGCGATCTTGAGTGCCTGATCGTCTCCGGATCCGTGCCTCCCAAAGCTACGCCCGACTTCCTGGCTCAGGTCATGGAGCACGCTCAGGCTCGTGGCGCCGACGTCGTCCTGGACCTGTCCTCCGACAAGCTCAAGGAGCTCGCTCACAAGAAGCCGCTGCTCATCAAGCCGAACCATCACGAGATGAAGGCCATCTTCGGCGTGCCGGTCGACACCGACGACGAGGTTCGCGTTGCCATGAAGATGGCTCACGACGCTGGCGTTCAGAACGTGCTGCTCACCCGTGGTAGTCGCGGTGACGCTTACTTCTCCAACGGTGAGGACATCTGGTACGCCAAGCGTGAGTTCAACATCAAACTGGTTTCTTCCGTCTGCGCCGGCGACTGCACCCTCGCTGCGTTCCTGCACAAGTGGTACAGGGATCGCGACAACGTCGAGGAGGCCATGAAGCTTGCTATGGCCACCGGCGCCAACGTTGCCGAGTCCGTCGGCATCGGCGACTTCGGTCACGTCGACGAGTACAGCAAGCGCGTTGCCGTTCGCAAGCTCGATCGTCAGTAATCGAAACGCGACATATTCGTGCGTATGCGGCGCCCCGGTTTCGGCCGGGGCGCCTTTTTTGTTCCGTCATGGGGGAGAGGTGTCCTGCCGTGCTTCATCGCTTCCACACCGTTCACCGAGTTGTTGTAGCCTTTTACCGATGCGTGGAATATACTTTCATTAGCACGTTGCTTCGTGAAAGGAACATTCATGATTTACACGCTCACTGCAAATCCCGCCATTGACTACAACATTGCCTGCGACGGTCTTTCCGCCAACACAGTCACGCGTACCCGCAACGCGGTCTACACGCCCAACGGCAAAGGTCTTAACGTCTCGTTCACTCTCGATCACTACGGTGTCGACACCACGATCCTGGGCTTCTTCGCTGGCTTCTCGGGCGAGTTCATCGTCAAGGGCGCCGAGGCCCTGGGCGTGCCCGTCAAGCCCGTGTGGACCGACGGCATCACGCGCGTCAACGTGTTCCTCAATGCCGGCCCCGACACGGAGTACAACATGGTCAACGCCGGTGCCGCCATCAACGAGGTCAACGAGCAGGAGATGTTTGAGCTCATCGATTCGCTCGATGACATGACCTGCCTGGTCATCAGCGGCTCGCTGCCTCCCAACACTTCCGAGGGCTTCCTGGCCGAGGTCCTGCGCCGCGTCAAGGCTAAGGGGGCCGAGTTCGTCCTCGACATCTCGAGCCATCAGCTGGCAGACCTCATTGCCATGGAGCCGCTGCTGATCAAGCCCAATGACGATGAGCTGCTCGATATCTTTGGCATTAAGGTGAGCGGTGGCGACGATGAGTCTGTCAAGGGCGCTATGGCCGAGCTGCACGCCAAGGGCGCCAAGAACGTGCTGCTGACCCTTGGTGGCGATGGCGCGTACTTCTCCAACGGCGAGAATATCTGGTTTGCCAACCGCACCTTTGAGGTCAAACTGCTGTCGACCGTCTGCGCCGGCGATTCCTCGCTCGCTGCCTTCCTGTCCGTGTGGCACGACGCCCCCGAGCGTGTTGATGATGCTTTGCGTCTTTCGATGGCCACCGGCGCCAACGTGGTCGAGTGCCCCGGTCTGGGCGATTTTGCCAAGGTGGACGAATATAAGAAGCACATCGAGGTTCGCCAGGTTTGCTAGCCGCATCGATACATCGTTGCCGAACACCCGCTTTGGATTACCAGGGCGGGTGTTTTTTGCGCGCTGAACGTATGTGGCGTCTGCTGTCTCGTTTTATCGAATTGACGACGCGATTGCGTGTGCGCGCTTTCTCGTTTCTTGTTAGACTTTTTGAGAACCATCGATTAACGCTCACAAGTGCAGGAGGCCATAGGCATGTGCAATGTTTCGCTCAACGGTACGCAACCGTCCGATGCCTCCCTGCGCGTCCTGCGCGCGCTTGAGGCGGCTGGTCTTGAGGCTTGGTACGTAGGCGGTTGGGTGCGCGACGCCCTGATGGGGCGCCCCAGCCACGATGTTGATATGTGCTGTAGCGGCCTGTGGCAGGAGTCCAAAGCGGCGCTCGAGGCCGCTGATATCGCGGTTGTGGAGTCGGGCATTAAATTTGGCGGAATCACGGCTATTTCCGATGGCGAGCGTATCGAGGTCACCACGTACCGCCTGGATGGCTTTTACACCGATGGGCGCCATCCTCAGATTGTGGAGCGTGCCGCCTCGCTCGAGGACGATCTGGCGCGCCGCGACTTTACCGTCAACGCTATGGCCTGGCATCCCGAGCGCGGGCTTGTCGACCGCTACGACGGCCAGGGTGATCTGGAGCGCAAGCTGATTCGCGCTGTCGGTGATCCCAAGCGTCGCTTTAACGAGGACGCCCTGCGCATGCTGCGTGCGGTGCGCTTTGCCTGCCGTCTGGACTTTATGATTGAGCCCGAGACTAAGCGTGCGCTTGCCGAGTGCGCGCCGCTGCTCGATGCCGTGGCGCGCGAGCGTGTGGGTATTGAGCTCGAGGGCATTCTTTCGACCGGTCATGGGGGAGACGCGATGCTTCGCTATCCCGAGCTCATCTGTGCCGCTGTGCCCGAGTTGGCAGCGGGTCGCGGGTTTGATCAGCGAAGTGTCTACCATGCGTTTAACGTCTACGAGCATATCGCCCGTGTGCTGACAGTGGCAGGGGAGCTGGCGCTGTGCGACGGCGTCGCGCCATCGTCGAGCCTTATGTGGGCGGCGTTTTTGCACGATGTCTCCAAGCCCGAGTGCTTTACGGTCGATCACGCCGGCAGCGGACACTTCTACGGTCATCCCGAGCTCGGCGCCAAGAAAGCGCGCGTCACTATGGATCGCCTGGCTCTCTCGCACGACCTGGTGCACGACGTGTGCCTGCTCATCAAATATCACGACAAACCGCTGCGTCCCGAGCGATCCTGCCTGCTCAATATGATGTGTGCGCTTTCTGGCGAGGGCGTCGACACGGCCCGTCTGATTGACGAGCTCATGGACCTTAAGCGTGCTGACACGCTCGGCAAGGCCCCGTCGTGCTTCTATTACGTTGAGACGATTGAGGAAATGCGCGCGATGGCGCACGAGCTGCTGAAGGCAGGGGAGCCCTATACGCTCAAGATGCTCGCCATCAACGGCGGCGACCTGATCCGTGCCGGTGTGAAGCCGGGGCCCGAGCTAGGCCAGCTACTCAACGCCGCTCTCGACGCCGTGATCGATGACAACATCCCCAACGATCGCGAAGCTCTTTTGGTCCATCTCAACTTGAATTAGCTACCCAGTTTACCTGCGTGTTCCATAACCTGCCGACAATTTTTCGGCAATTTGGAATTTCTTCTTGCGCTGACGTTTTTTGTCCCGTAATATATTTCCTCGCAGCACGGCAGTGCAGATGTCATGTGGCCCGTTCGTCTAGCGGTTTAGGACGCCGCCCTCTCAAGGCGGAGATCACCAGTTCGAATCTGGTACGGGCTACCACTTCTTTTCTGCTGAGGCTTATGGCCCGTTCGTCTAGCGGTTTAGGACGCCGCCCTCTCAAGGCGGAGATCACCAGTTCGAATCTGGTACGGGCTACCACGCATTTGATACCCGGGCTTCCCATGGAAGGCCGGGTTTTTTATTTTCAAACAACCGTCTGCAATTCCCGTTTGAACCAGAGCTTTGCGTTCTGTCTATGGTCCTTGCGGGTACAATATCCAAGATATTTTGACTGTTAGAAGGAGTCTCATGACGGAGTCCTCTCAGCATACGTCTAAGCCCCAGGTCGAGGTTGAGGCCTCGGGCGGAGATGACAATAAGAGCGCACGCCGCGGCGCCATCTTCATCGGCGTCGTGCTGGTGGGTTATATCGTCTATCTGGTGGTAACCGGGCAGATGGGGCAGTTCTGGGCCGCAATGTCGAGCGTCCAGGCGCCATGGCTCGTTGTTGCGTGTCTTTGCATGTTCATGTATCTGTTCTTTGGCATTGTGGCCTATGCGATCGCCGTCTGGCTCGACCCATATTCGCCCGTCGGTATCCGCGACCTGATTTCGGTCGAGGCGAGTGGCATCTTCTTTGGCAACCTCACGCCCATGATGATGGGCTCGACTCCCGCCCAGATCTACCGCCTGACTAAAGCGGGCCAAAACGTCGGCGAGGCCGGAGCCACGCAGTTCACGCGCTTTATCGTGTACCAGTTTGGTCTCGTTGCCTGGGGCGCTATCCTACTGCTTGCTCGCATGCCGTTTTTTGCCGAGCGCTATGGCGACATGACGTTGCTGTGCGTCTTTAGCTTTGGTGGGCACTGCTGCATCTTGCTGGGCATCTTCGCCGTCGCGCTGATGCCTAAGACCGTCACGCGCGTCGCCCATTGCATCATCAATTGGCTCGAGCGTATTGGTGTCTCGGCCACTAAGATCGAGGGATGGCGCACGTTTGTCGATGGCGAGATCTACTCCTTCTCCGAGAAGTTCAAGCTTTCGGCCGGACATTTTTCTTCCATGCTGCTCACCGTGTTTATCACCATGCTGCAGCTCGCGTTTTTCTATCTGGTTCCGTATTTCCTGATGCTTGCCTTTGGCCATCACGAGGTCGACTTTTTCTCGGTCATGGCCGCGAGCGCCTTTGTCCAGCTGCTGAGCTCTGCGGTTCCCTTGCCCGGTGGAACTGGTGGCGCTGAGGGCGGCTTTGCATTGTTCTTGGGTCATTTCTTTGGGTCGGCTTCGACCGCCGGCTATCTGCTGTGGCGCCTCATTACGTTTATTGCGCCGACCATTTTGGCTGCGCCCCTGCTGGGACTTAAGAGCGCCCACAACGAGAGCATCCATGCACGCTGGGATCGTGTGATGCGCAAGCTCGGCCGCACGCCTCAGACGCCCTCTGCGCCCACTATGCCGCACCCCACGAATGCTGTTACCGTTGATCCCAAGAAGCGCGCTCAGAAGGCTTCTGGGACCGCTAAGCCGGCTCATAAAGCCTATGTGCGCCAGACAGGCGATGGTATTCGCGTATCTCCGTCGGCACTCAATAAGAAGAAGCATCCCAAGTCGCAGTAGGGCAGTCGTGCGTTCTTCATGATGCGGGGCATATTTGTGCTGTATGGGGGATAATCCTCTTACGTAGATTATCTCTCATCTGTTGATGAATGCTCGCATATCGAAGGGACACGCCCATGGCGACCAGCAAACCGCGTCTTGATCGTCGCATCATTCGCAGCCGTAATGCCATCCTTTCGGCTTTCGAGCGCCTGCTCATGGAAAAGCCGCTGGCAGACATTACGGTGAGTGCCATCGCGCGCGAGGCCAATGTCGACCGCAAGACCTTTTACGTTCACTTTGGTACGGTTGACGGCCTGCTCGATGCCATTGCCGTCGATGTGGTGGAGATGATTGTCGACTCGGTCGAGAAAACACTTGCTTCAATGGACGGCGACACCAACGAGCGCGCTCTTGGCGCGGCGGCGACCTTCTTTAAAACCGTTAACGAGGCACTGTGCAACAACTTGGTGCTCAATCGTCAGCTGATCGAGAACATTCCGCTCGATGATTTTATGGCTCGTCTTCGTGCGCCGCTCGAGCACGAGATTGCCGAGCGCGATCTGCTGCCTCAAGGTCTCAAGGACGAGATGTTCGACTACTATTTGGCGTTTTTGTTATCGGGTATTATCGGTATCTATCGCACGTGGGCGCTGTCTGACGGTTCGGTTCCTATCGAGCGCGTCTCTGAGGTCGCCAACGACCTGACTCTCAACGGTCTGTCGAGTCTGGAATCTCGCTTCGAATAGCATCGATAATTCAACAACTTATAGAAGTTGCGGTGGAATAGGGATTGTTTTGGTTATTGGAAGGCCGTTCTGGTCCCTATTTCACCGCAACTTAGTAAAACTGTTTTGATGGTAAGGCGGAGCAGCCTCGAAGATGAGCCTCGAGACTGCTCCGCTTCATTTCTGAGCGTTTGTCGTGTAGGGCAGCATTAATCGCCGTTTTTGAGTATGCGGCCCTGTTTTTCGAACTTGTGCATGTCGCTATCGGCCATGCCCTGCGACTTGTCCTCGTGACGCTTGGCGTATAACGGATCGTCGGAGTCGTTCCAGATGCGGTCGGCGACAGGTGACCATGCCTCGGCGGCAGCCTGGGTCTTTTCGCGCAGCTGCTCGGGTGACTCCTTCTCGATTAGGTCGGTGCTCATTGCGCCACTCTCGGCGACCAGTTTGGGCAGCACGTCGGGATTCTCGAGCATGGGGCATGGTTTGAGGTGGTTGTCGTTAAACGGCATGTTCTCGTAGTACTTCATAAAGAGGGGAGAGCGCAGCGCGTCGAGTAAGCTCTCATCGTGGATGTTGGCGTTTGAGTAGTGGATGAACACGCACGGCTCCACGTCTCCGGCGGCGTTGATGTGCAGGTAGCGGCGGCCGCCGGCGATACATCCGCCTACAAACTCGCCGTCGTTTTGGAAGTCGAGCGTAAACAGCGGCTTCTTCTTACGCATTTCGCGGATAAAGTGATACATGTGCTCGCGCTGCTCGGGCGTGGGCATGAGCTCGGGGGTTGCATTGCGGCCAACCGGCATAAAGTGGAAGTACCAGCAGAAGAGTGCTCCCTCGCCGATCATCCAGTCCATGTTCTCCTCGGTAGCAACCGTATCGGCATTGGCGCTGGTCCAACAGGTGGAGATACCAAACGGCAAGTCGCGCTCGCGCAGGAGTTTCATGGCGTGCTCGATTTTTGCGTAGGTACCCTCGCCGCGACGGGCGTCGGTGGTGTGCTCATTGCCCTCGGCGCTGATGGCGGGGACAAAATTACCTACGCGAATCATATCGTCGCAGAAGGCCTCGTCGATCAGCGTGGAGTTGGTAAAGCAGAGAAACACGCAGTCCTGATGTTTTTCGCAAATTCTGATCAGGTCGTGCTTGCGGACGAGTGGCTCGCCGCCGGTATAGATGTAGATATGCGTACCGAGCTCTTTGCCCTGCGTAACGATAGAGTCGATGTCTTCGAACGAGAGATTCTGCTTGTAGCCGTACTCGGCGGCCCAGCAGCCCGTGCAATGCAGGTTGCAGGCGCTCGTGGGATCGAGCAGGATGGCCCACGGAACGTTGCACTGGTACTTTTCGCGGTTTTTTTCCTGCTCTGGCCAAGCAAGCAGGTTGGCGTCGACAATGAGGGTCTTAAGCAGTTTGGTTCGCATCTGGGGATTAAGGCTGAACACACGCATGATCAGGTCATACCAATTGCCGCGGCTCTTGATGACATTGGTGAATGCCTCTCGCTGTACAGGAAATACGCGATTGGGGACCAGCTTGTTCACGAGGTCCATGATTTTGTCGATGTTTTCTTGCGGGTTGTCGTCGAGATAATCGATGAGCTTGTTAAGCGCTGCACGCTCTGCTGACTGTGTAAGCGACATGGGTATATCCTTTCACGTGTGCTTATTTTGTGATAATACCCACTTGTAGATTAAACGAAGTCTAAAGATTTGGAATGTGTCTATTCAACGAATCAATTTAATTTGGGGTGAAGCGTTATACGCCGACACCTTCTTAGTTGCGGTGAAATAGTGTCAGATGGGGATGCGGACGATTTCTTGGGCCGCGCCTAGGCGTATCCATTGGAATCCTCCGATGCGCCTTCGCACGCTCGCATGACCTCGATACCATGCGAGCGTGCGAACTCGACGAGCTCTGCGTTGCGGGCGTTTATGGTGCCGAAGGCGGCGGGGCACACGATAAGGCGTGCGCAGTGGACGAGGAGCTCTTTGGCGCGGGCTATGGTTTTATCCCCGATTGGCTCGAAGGCGCGCTCGGCCACGCATTCCGTCGCTAGGTCGCGCGCGAGCTCGCAGTCGATGTCCCCTTCGTGCAGAACGCCCGCGTAGAACGCCTTGCCCTGCCGGATGAGCTGGCGAAACACAGCCGACCCCGTACCTGCGCCAGCGATGACGAACGTGTGCGCATCGCCGTGTGGGCGCCCAATTTCCACGCTGCCGAAGCGCTCGTTGAAGGTGCCATGTTGAAGGCCGTAGAGCTCGCCAATCGTCTCGCGCGTGAATATGTCCTCGGGTGCGCCGGCGCGGAAGACCCGGCCGTCCTTCACGCAAATCACCTTGTCGGCGCTTTTCTGCGCGAGCTCGAGTTCGTGGATGGACATGATGACAGCCACATTCCGCGATTTCGAAAGGTGGCGAAGTATTCGCAGCAGGTCGATCTGGTAGCGGATATCGAGATACGACGTGGGCTCGTCGAGCACGAGCACACGCGGATCCTGCGCGATGGCTCGTGCGAGCATGACGCGCTGGCGTTGCCCGTCGCTTATCTGCATGAAGTCGCGCTCGGCGAGCTCTTCCACATGTGCGGTTTTCATGGCCTCATCGACCCGACTATGGTCGTCGGGCGAGAGTGTGCCCATTCGCCCGGTGTAGGGATGCCTTCCCGCCTCTACGATATCGCGGCAGGTGAGGAGCTCGGTCCGGGGTCGATCTGTCAGCATAACGGCAAGGTTCCTTGCGAACTCCGCCGTCTTCCATCGGGAAATCTCCCGCCCGTCGAGCTCGACCGCGCCGGCAAGCGGTGCCAGATGGCGTGTAATGGTTTTCAAGATGGTCGACTTGCCCGAGCCGTTCGGCCCGATGAGCGCCACGACGTCGCCCGCGCGAACCTCCAGCTCGATGCCTTCGGCTACGACCTTCTTGTCGTAGCCCGCCGACAGGTCGCTTATGCGGAAAAGCGGCGCTCCGTCAGCCTGCGTTTTTACCGGGGTTTCGAGGTTCGACTCCCCTCCGAGCGTTTTGGGCCGCGGCACGAATTCCCCCATCTACCTCACCCGCTTCTTCAACATGAGTGCGATAACCACCGGCGCGCCGAAGATGGCGGTGACGGCGCTGATGGAAAGCTCGACGGGGGAAAACAGCGTGCGCGCGATCAAATCGCAGCCCGCGCAGAAGATGGCGCCTCCCAAGAAGCACGCAGGAATCACTCGGATGGGCTTCGACGACTTCAGCGCCGACTTAACGAGATGCGGAACCGCGATGCCTACGAACGACACCGGACCAGCGAACGCGGTCACGCAGGCGGAGAGCATGCTCGCTAGAAGGACGAGCACCACGCGGAAGCGTGCGACGTTCACGCCGACGCTTTTCGCGTAGGCTTCTCCCAGCTGGAAGGCGGAAAGGGGCTTCGATATCGCGAATACGCATGCGCTCACGGTGATCACCACGACCGCGATGACCGCGACGTCGTCCCAGCTCGAACCCGAGAAGCTACCCAAAGACCAGTTGTGCAAGTTCACGATGGACTGATCGTCGGCGAAGGCGATGAGGAAGTTCGTCGCCGCCGAGCAGATGTATCCCACCATGACGCCCGCCACGATGAGCATGGCCATGGAACTTATGCGCCGTGCGATGAGGAGCACGAAGCCGATGGTGATAAGCGAGCCCAGAAACGCTGCGGCCACCATGGCCGGCGAGGACATGGCCTGGTTCGCGCCCAGAAGTACGATCATCGTAAGCGCGACGACAAACTTTGCGCCCGAGGAGACGCCCAAGATGAACGGGTCGGCGATGGGATTGTTGAAAAACGTCTGCAGCAGGAACCCGGAGAGGGAAAGCGCCCCGCCGAGAAGCACGGCTGAAAGCACACGCGGCAGGCGAATCTCCCAGATGACTTGGCTTTCCATGGAATTGGCCGCGCCGCCCGAAAGGATGCCGGGGATGTGGTCTGCGGGCACGAGCACACTCCCGACGCACAGGTTGGCCCCGACGAGCACGATGAGGACAACAGCGAGCAGCGCCGTCGCGACGCGACACCGCGCGGCGCGCCCCGATTCGTCGTATGTCATGGAAAGCCGGCTTTTCATGACGCTAGCCAAGCTTCCTCAGATAATGGAAGTCGCTCGCGTCATCGCCAGCGAACGCCCCGTGCAGCTCGTCGATAATGTCGGCGGTAGAAGTCATCTGCTGGTACATGTCGGCGCATGTGACCCAGACGTTGCCGTTCTTCACGGCTTTGAACTGCGACAATAGCGCGTTTTTGCTTACGAAGTCGTTCAAGGTGGCAACCGATTCGTCGATGGTGCCGTTGTAGACGATGATGTCGGCATCCTTCGCCGTCGCATAGAAGCGCTCCATTTCGAGCGTTACTGACGAACCTGACGTCGACGCCGTCTGCGCGTCATCGGGCGCGTAGTTGCCACCTGCAAGCTCGATCATCTGCGCCACGTAGTCGCCCGCCCGCCGCGTGACGGCGGCCCCGTTCGAGTTTATGTAGAAATACGCCACGGTTTTACCTGACGACGCGAGCCTCGACGTTTGCTCGACGCGGGCCTTCTGCTCGTTGAACAGGTGCGCGGCCTCGTCTTCCTTGTCGAACAGGACGCCGAAAAGCTTAATCCACTCGACGCGCCCGAGTGCTTCGGGCTCGCTCGACGACTGTTCGGTGAGGACGACGAGCCCGAGCTTCTGCAGCTTTTCCTTCACATCGGGCGTGTGGTTGATCATGGTGTTCTCGATGGCGAGCGTGCAGCCCGAGGCCGATATTCGCTCGTAGTCGGGCGCGCTGTACTTGCCGCCGTAGGCGATCGCCCCACTTTCGAGCGCGCTTTTGAAGCCCCCGACCGAGCAATCGTCGGCCTTCGTGCCCGACATGAGGATATTGTCGTTCGCATCGAGCGCGTCGACCAGGCACATCGTCGCCGACGACACGAGGTACACCTTGTCGGCGGGGCGCCTTATGACCGCGATGTCGGAGCTCAACCCATCAGGTACCTTTGCATTTTGCGGCACCACGAGGAAGCGCTCTCCGTTCGAAATGCAGATAAGCCGCAGGCCGCCTTCGTACTCGTCGACAGTGAAGTGCTCGGCGTATTCAAGCTGAAGCGTCCCCGTCGGCTTCCAGCCGCAGCCCAAATCGGCGTTGTGGTAGTCGGCCGCGGCGTTTGAAGCCGTTCCCGCAGGGGAGCCGCCGCTTGCTTCGTCGCCCGATTTCTCCTTCATGGTGGATGAATCGAAGTGGAGCGTGTAGTCGATGGTGTGCGGCGTCGACATGGCGACGGTCTCGGCCGACACGGCGATGTCCTCGTCGAGCGTGACGGGTATCTCGAACGTGGAGTTGCCGCCGTCGTTTACGGGCGCGTAGTCCACGCCGTTGACGGTCATTTTGTCGTAGTTCGAACTCGACCAGGTGATGGTCGCGGTGTAGGTGTCGGCATCCTTCACAATTGTGGTGGGTGAGGCGATGCTTGCGCGCCCTGACCCGCCGGAGAGCGAGACGCTCACAGTGTATTCCTGAGAGCCTGCCGTGCCACCGGTCGCGTTCGGGCTCGCACTGCACCCCGCGAAGGGAAGCGCGAGTAGGGCGACGAGAACGCAGGCGATCGCGCGCACCGCGATGCTGCGACGCTTCCTGCTTTCCCCCTTGGGAAGAATCGACCGCATGGCGTTACTTCAGCGCGTCGGCGCGCAGATCGACGCCGGCGGATTCGAACACGAGCGTGCGGTCGTACCACTGCTCTTTTCTAATACTCCACGCGGCGCAGGCGGTGTCCTCGTCGAGCGCATCAACGGGCACGTCGTAGGTGTACTTGCCTTCCGCGTTTTCCACATAGGGGATGAAGTCGGCCTCGCTCGCGGTGGCAGCCTCGTCGCCCGTTCCCATGAAGAGCTTGCCGTAGCCCGTGCCGGAAAGCGTCATCACGCAGTGCATGGAGCCGTTTTCCACGACGAGCTGGGCGTCCACAATCCTGAACATGCTCGAGCTGGAATCTACGGTGATCGGATAGGTGCCGTCGGCCACCTTGTCGGCGGTGATGGGGGCAGCGCTTGCGCCCTCGGGCGCATCGGCCGCCTGTTCGGTCTTTTCCTGGGAATCGGCATCGCTTGCCTTTGCGCTGTCGATTGAATTTCCGCCGCAGCCGGCGAGCGAGAACGCGAAAAGCGCCGCTGACAGGGCGAAGGCGAGGGTTTTCTTCAACATGGAGGGGGTTCCTTTCAATCGCTTCGACCGCCCGCGCCGTGCGGTGGGCGGGATGCGAATGCAACGGGCATGCGCCGTCGGTCGGGGAAGGCGCATGCCCGTTGCACGGGGACGCGACCGGCGCCCCCGTGCGCGGCGAGTTTACAGCTTGGCGATGGCGTCGTCCACGTGCGAGACGTAGATTTCGTCGACCGCGACGTTCTGTCCCAGACCCTGGAGCAGGCACGTCACTTCGAAGCCGGCGGCCACGAACTTCGCAGCCCAGCTGTCGGGGTCGGTCTCGTCTGCCATGTCGTTGTTCGCGTGGTCGCCCGCGACCACCATGAACGGCGCGAGCACGGCCTTCTTGTAGCCTGCGGCGCTCGCGGCGGCGATAACATCCTCGCAGGTCGGTTCAGCCTCGACGGTGCCGACGAAGAACTGCGTCAAGCCCTCGTTCTTAAACACTTCCTGCATCTTGGCATAGTCGGCGTTGGAATCGGCTTCGGTGCCGTGACCCATGAGACACAGCGCCGTCTTGCCGTCGTCGAAGGACGCCATGTTCTCCTTAATGGCTGCGGCCACCTTCTTGTAGTCGTCGTCTGAGGTGAGCAGCGGGTCGCCGAGCGAGATCTTGTCGAACTTGTCGGCGTACTTGTCGAGCTCGTCTTTCACGTCGGTGTATTCCAGGCCACCCATGAGATGCGTCGGCTGCACGACGATTTCCTTCACGCCGTCTTCCACGCAGCGGTCGAGCGCCTCGGTCATGTTGTCGATCGTGATGCCGTCGCGCTTCTTCAGCTTGTCGATGATGATCTGCGCGGTGAAGGCGCGGCGGATGTCGTAGTCCTGCCAGTACTTCTCGCGGATAGCGTCTTCGATGGCGCCGATGGTGATGTGGCGCGAGTTGTTGTAGCTCGTGCCGAAGCTCGTGACGAGGATTACCGGCTTCACGGCCTTCTCCTTTTCACTCGATTTCTCGGAACTCGCGGAGGTGTTGGAGCAGCCCGCGAGCGCGACTCCGGCGAGCGCGACGGCTCCGGTTGCTGCGGCGCCCATGAAGCCGCGGCGTGACATCTGGTCGGACATGGTTTTTCCTTTCCTCGGTTTGCCGGTCCCCCGGCGACAGTTGCTTGTCGGCACAAGCGAAAGAAAAGCGCACCCCTCGGGGTTCACAAGGAGCTAACGCCACGGCGATGCCGTGAGGAAAAGGCGAAGCAGTCTGGCTTGGGGCGCGAGGCGGTTCGCCCGCGCGTCCTATACAGTAATGTCCCTTGCCCAGGATTCCCACCTGGTTCCCTCCGCAAGCCAGCGCGGGCTGTGCGGGCGCCGCGCCGGTCATTTCCTTTTATCCGATTGTCATATGCTCGTTGCCGAATCTTTTACTATGATAGTGGGCACTTGTGAACGTGTCAAAGCCAGGGCGGGCGGCATTGCGCCTCCTGCCTGCGTATTTGCGCCGATTGCCGCCGCAGGCGCCGTGTTTTGCCCGCTGCGCGAATGGCGGCGTAAACGGTTGCGATGAGAAACGGGAAGGGAAGGCTCGGATGATTCATATCGTTGGCGCAGGCTCGGGCGCCGCCGACCTTATCACGCTGCGCGGGGCGCGCCTTCTGCGCGCAGCCGACGTGGTCGTTTGGGCGGGAAGCCTTGTGAACCCCGAGCTGCTCGCTGAGTGCAAGGAATCCTGCATCGTCTACGACAGCGCGCACATGACCTTGGAGGAAGTGCTCGACGTGATGTGCGCGGCAGATGCGCGGGGCGAGGACGTGGTGCGCCTGCACACGGGTGACCCGTGCCTGTACGGCGCCATCCAGGAGCAGATGGACGCGCTCGACGCGCGCGGCGTGGACTACGAGGTGGTGCCCGGCGTGTCGAGCTTTTGCGGTGCCGCGGCGGCGCTTCGCCAGGAATACACGCTGCCGGGAATCAGCCAGTCGGTCGTGATCACGCGGCTTTCCGGACGTACCCCCATGCCCGCGGGCGAGGGCATGCGCACCATGGCGGAAAGTGGCTCGACTATGGTCATCTTCCTGAGCTCGGGTATGCTCGCCGAGCTTTCCGCCGAGCTTTTGGCCGCGGGCCGCAGCTCCGACGAGCCTGCGGCGCTCGTGTACAAGGCGACCTGGCCTGAGGAGCGCGTGGTGCGATGCACAGTGGGCACGCTCGCCGACGCGGGCGCGCGAGAGGGCATCGACCGCACGGCGCTCGTGGTGGTGGGCCGCGTGCTCGGAGCTCGCGGCGGGCTTGCGCACAACGGCGCGCAAACGGAGTCGTACGAGCGCAGCAAGCTTTACGACCCTTCGTTTGCCACGGGGTATCGGAAGGCGAGCAGCTAGCGTGGCCTTCGAGCATTACATATATACCGGGACGACCCGCCTGCGCTGCGGCTACACCACGGGGAGCTGCGCCGCGCTCGCGGCGAAGGCAGCCTGCGAGATGCTCTTGTCACGAAAGCCCGTCGGCCTCGTGTCGATCGTCACCCCTGGCGGGCTGCCCGTCGAGGCGAACGTGATCGACGCATGCATCGGCGAGGGGTGCGCCCAGTGCGCCGTGCGAAAGGACGCAGGCGACGATGCCGATGTGACCGACGGCGTGCTCGTGTACGCGCGCGTGGAACATGCGGGGTCGGGCACGGGTGCTGCGGGCGGCAAGGACGTGCCCGCGCGCGAATCGGAAGTTTCCGTCGATGGCGGCGTGGGCGTGGGGCGCGTGACGTTGCCCGGGCTCGAGCAGCCGGTTGGGGCGGCCGCCATCAACGCGACGCCGCGCGCGATGATCACTTCGGCGGTGCGCGAGGTGTGCGCCGCGCACGGCTTTTCTGGAAATATTGCTGTGACGATTTCGGTACCCGAGGGTGTTGCCCTTGCCGAAAAGACCTTCAACCCGCACCTGGGGATAGAGGGCGGCATCTCCATCCTGGGCACGACGGGCATCGTCGAGCCGCGCAGCCTCGCTGCCTTGCGCGACAGCATCGAGCTCGAGATCCGGCAGCATGCGGCTATGGGGCGGCGCGGAGTTGTGCTCACGCCCGGCAACTACGGCGGGCAGTTCATCTCGGGGCATTTCCACCTAAACAGTGCGCCGGTGGTCTTCATCTCCAACTTTGTGGGCGATGCGATTGACTGCTGCGTTCGCGAGGGATTTACCAATGTCCTTCTTGTGGGACACATCGGCAAGTTGGTGAAGGTCGCGGGCGGCATCATGGACACCCATTCGCGTACCGCCGACTGCCGCGCGGAGATTCTGGCCGCCCACGCGGCCATGGCCGGAGCGGGCGCGAAGACCGTGCGCGAGATCATGTCGTCGGTCACGACCACGGCGGCGCTCGAGGTAATCGAGGCCGCCGGCGTGGGGGACGCTGCGCGCGCCTCGCTCGCTGCGGCAATCGAGGACAGGTTGCGCCGCCGCGCGGCGGGCGCATGCGACATCGCCGCGGTCGTGTTCGACGCCGAGCGCCGCGAGCTTTTCCGCACGTCGGGCGCCGATGCGGTTATCGGGGAATTGGGGGCGACGTATGAATAAAGGCGTGCTGTACGGGGTGGGCCGCGCAATTGGCTGGCCGGGGACGAAGGTGGTCATGAAGGCGCGCCGCTCGCTTGCGGACACGAAGCGCATCCTTCGCGAGGAGGGCGCATTCGACGGTGCCGAGCTCGTAGAGGACTGTGGGCTTCCGGGCGAGCGCGTTTACCGCTCGCTCGACGATGTGCCCGATCGGGGCAGCTACTTCTCGACGATGGTGGTGCGCTAGATGAGGGTTTCCTGCATAGCGTTCACTGAGAGGGGGTATGCGTTGGCGGAGCGCACCGCACGCGCGCTTTCCGATTGCGCGCAGACAGGTGAAGATGACCCTGGCTGGGACGTTTCCGTTTCGCGCGGGTTCGGCGAGGGGAAGGCCGACCTGCGCGCATGGACGGCGCTCGCGTGGGAAGCGTCGGAGGCGCTTCTGTTCGTGGGCGCGGCGGGCATCGCCGTGCGGGCGATCGCGCCGCATGTCGCCTCGAAGGCAACCGATTCCGCGGTTGTGGTGATTGACGAGGCGGGGCGCTTTGCCGTCCCGCTTTTGTCGGGGCATTTGGGCGGTGCGAACGAGCTTGCGCAAACTGTGGCACGCGCGGCAGGGGCCATCCCTGTCATCACCACGGCGACCGACGTCCGCGGCGTGTGGGCGGTGGATACGTGGGCGCGCTGTGCGGGGCTCGCCGTTTCGAATCCCGAGGCCATCAAGCGAGTGTCGGCGCGGCTGCTTTCGGGCGGGCGCGTGACGCTCTATTCCGACATGTCGATTTCGGGACAGCTGCCTGAGGGGGTTGACATTGCGTCCGACCGCGCTCGGGCCGATATCGTCGTGTCGCCGTTCGCTGGCGCGAATGCAGGTGCGTCCGTTCGCGCGGCGGAGACAACGGGCGAGGTCGTGCCCGTCGGTGAGACGGGGAAGCCGGCGGGCGTGCGGGCGCAGGCGCCTGCGCCCGAGCCGCTTCGCCTTGTCGTGCCCTGCATCGTTGCGGGCATAGGGTGCCGTCGCGGTGCGTGCGCCGAAGCCATCGGGGAGGCGTTTCTTCTCGCGTGCGGGCAGGCGGGCATCTCGCCTTCGGCCGTGCGCGAGGCGGCGACGATCGACGTGAAGGCGCACGAGGAGGGTCTGCTCGCCTTCTGCCGCGCGCGCAATATCCCGCTTGCGACGTATTCCGCAGAGGAGTTGTCGCAGGTCGAAGGCAGCGTTTCGCCATCTGATTTCGTGCGTGCGACGGTGGGGGTCGACAACGTGTGCGAGCGCGCGGCGCTCGCGGACGGGGGCAAACTTATCTTCCCGAAGCTCGCTCACGGCGGCGTGACCGTCGCGTTTTCCAAGGTAACTATCAAACTTTCGTTTAAGGAGCGGTGATGGGAAAGCTCTTCGTGGTGGGGATCGGCCCGGGTGTCCCCGACGGCATGACGATTGCGGCTCGGCGCGCGCTCGAGGCGGCCGACATCGTTGTGGGGTACACGAAATACGTGGAGCTCGCGCTCGCCGCCGTGCCCGACGCGGCGCATCTCGCGACGCCGATGATGCACGAGGTCGAACGGTGCCGCCTGGCGCTTTCGCGCGCGCAGAGCGGAGAAGCCGTGGCACTCGTGTGCAGCGGTGACGCGGGCGTGTACGGCATGGCGAGCCCCGTGCTGGAGCTTGCGGAGGACTACCCCGATGTAGACGTGGAAGTTATCGCCGGGGCCACCGCGGCTCAGAGCGGGTCGGCGGTGCTCGGCGCCCCGCTTGCCCACGACTTCGCGGTCGTGTCGCTCTCCGACCTGCTCACGCCATGGGAGGTCATCGAGCGCAGGCTCGCCGCCGTGGCGAGCGCCGACTTCTGCATCTGTTTGTACAACCCGCGCAGCAGAAAGCGCGCCGACAGGCTCTCACGCGCGGCGAAGATTATGCTCGAATGGAAGGCCCCCGACACGCTCTGCGGCTGGGTACGCAACATCGGGCGCGAGGGGCAGCAGTCGGGCATGTGCAGGCTCTCTGAGCTGGGGGAGATCGACGCCGACATGTTCACCACCGTGTTCGTCGGCAACGCGGACACGAAGCTCGTAGGTGGCCGTATGGTCACGCCGCGCGGGTATCGGGAGATTCCATGCGAAAGGTAACGATCATCGGGGCGGGGCCCGGAAACCCCGACTTGCTCTCGCGCGCGGCGCTCGACGCGATCGACATCGCCGACGTGGTCATCGGCGCTCATCGCGCGCTTGTCGGCATCGACGTGCCGCCCGACGTGGTGAGATGCGAGCTCGTGAAGACGGCGGACATCGTCGCCGCGCTTACCGATGCGGCGTCGTGGCAGCGCGCCGTGGTCGTGATGACGGGCGATGTGGGGCTGTTCAGCGGCGCGCGCCGCCTGGTGGAGGCGCTCTCCGGCAACGCGCAGGTGGACGTGCACGTCATTCCCGGCATAAGCTCAGCGTCGTATCTCGCCGCGCGCCTCGCGCGTCCATGGCAGGATTGGCGCTTCGCGAGCGCTCACGGCGTGGCGTGCGACATCGTGGCCGAGGCCGAGCGCGCGGGTGAGCTCTTCCTCGCCACGTCGGGCGGGGAAGACCCCTCGCGGCTTTCGTGCGAGCTTGTGCAAGCGGGCTTCGGGGACGCGCGCGTGACGGTGGCCGAGCGCCTGTCGTACCCCGACGAGCGCATCACCTGCGCGACCGCAAGTGAAATCGCAGGTCAGACGTTTGACGACTTGAACGTGATGCTTATCGAGTTCGCAGGCGGCGCCGGGTCGCCTGTGGTCTCTAGCGCATCCCGCGCCGCGAGCTCTCGCTGGCCGTACGCTTCCTCGGGCATTCCCGACGAGCTCTTCATCCGCGGCGACGTTCCCATGACCAAGCAGGAGGTGCGCGCCGTCGCGCTCGCGAAGCTGCGCCTTACCGCGACCGACACCGTCTGGGACGTCGGCGCCGGCACGGGGAGCGTGTCGATCGAGGCGGCGCTCGTCGCGCGAGCGGGTTCGGTATGGGCGGTCGAGCGCAACGCGGCCGGCGTGCGGCTCATCCGAGAGAACGCGGATGCATTCGGGTGCGGCAACGTGCATGCGGTCCCCGGTGTCGCCCCCGAAGCGCTCGCGAAACTGCCCGTCCCCGACGCCGTGTTCGTCGGCGGGAGCGCGGGCGAGCTTCCCTCCATCGTGGAGGCGGCGCTCGAGATGAACTCGCAGGTTCGCCTGTGCGTGCCATGCGTCACCGTTGAGACGCTCACCGAGGCGTGCGCGCTCCTCTCGGGTTCGCGCTTTAAGGGGTTCGAGGTGTGCCAGGTGTCGGCCGCCCGCGCCGAGGCTGTAGGCTCGCACCATCTTATGAAGGCGCAAAACCCCGTGTTCCTCGTCAGCGCGCGTGGTGCAGGTGGGGAAGGCGGCGCCCGGTGAGCACGTCCATCCCGCGCTTCATGGTCGCTGCGCCCTCGAGCGGGAGCGGCAAGACGGTCGTAACGTGCGCGCTCCTGCGCACGCTCGCGCGCCGCGGCCTTGCATGCGCGGCCTTCAAATGCGGCCCCGACTACATTGACCCGCTCTTTCATCGCCGCGTCGTGGGTGCGCGCTCGGGCAACTTAGACGGCTTCTTCACCGACGTCCCGACGCTGCGCGCCCTGCTCGCACGCGGCGCTGCGGGCGCGGATGTCGCGGTGCTCGAGGGGGTCATGGGCTTCTACGACGGCATGGCGCCCAGCGTGGCCGATGCGAGCAGCTACCAGGTTGCGCGCGACACGGAAACGCCGGTCGTTTTAGTGGTGAACGGGCGTGGGGCGTCTTTATCGCTCGCCGCCGTAATCCGCGGCATCGCCGAGTTCCTGCCTTGTGCGAACGTGCGCGGCGTCGTGCTGAACAAGACGAGCGCCGCTGCCTGTGCCTACGCGGCTCCTGCGATCGAGAAGCACACGGGCGTCGCGGTTTTGGGGAATATCCCCGCCGACGAGGCGTTCTCGCTCGAAAGCCGGCATCTGGGGCTTGTGACCGCCGACGAGGTCGAGCAGCTCTCCGCGCGCATCGACAAGATGGCCGAGCTGGTGGAAAAGAGCGTCGACGTCGACCGCTTGCTCGAAATAGCGGCGACAGCACCCGATATCCGCGAGGAACCTTACCGGTTGGAGCCGATCGCGGGAGCGCGGCCCATCGTCGCCGTCGCGCGTGACGAGGCGTTCTCGTTCTACTACGAGGAGAACCTGCGCGCGCTCGAGGACCTGGGTTGTGAGCTGGCCTTTTTCAGCCCCCTGTGTGATAGCGAGTTGCCCCGGGGGACAAGCGCCCTCTATCTGGGAGGCGGCTATCCGGAGCTCCATGTGCAGCAGCTCTCCGAGAACGCGCCGATGCGCGAGACGGTGCGGCATGCGGTGGAATCCGGCATGCCGACGGTCGCCGAATGCGGTGGGTTTCTGTACCTGCAGCGCGAAATCGCCGATAGCGAGGGGCGGCGCTGGCCTGTTGCGGGCGCCCTTGACGGCGCAAGCGAGAACGGGGGAAGGCTGTCCCATTTCGGGTACGTGGAGCTCACTTCCCAACGCGACGGGCTCTACGGGCCGCGCGGCACACGCATCCGCGCGCACGAGTTCCACTACTGGCAGTCCACCTGCCCGGGCGGCGACTTCTGGGCGCAGAAGCCCCGGCGCGACAAGGGCTGGCCGTGCATGACGACCACCCCGTCCCTGGTTGCGGGCTTCCCGCATGTGTACTATCCTGCGAACCCCGACGTTGCGCGCGCGTTCGCGTCTGCCGCATCGTCGTTCGCAGAGAGGAGACGGCATGGCTGAAGCAACCGAAACCGCGCTTGCCTGCATCCGCGAGGAAGTTGAGCGCGCGTTCTCGTCGGCGTCGGGCGCTGTGCTCGAAGCTGCGCTCTCCCGGATCGCGCCCGCAGACGAGTGCGCCCGCGCCGCCGCGTACGCCGCGTGGGACTCCATCGCGCACCCCTTGGGGGGATTGGGCGACTTTGAAGACGCCGTCGCGTGTATCGCCGCAGCTCAGGGGAGCGCCGATGTGGCCGAGTTTCCCCGTGCGCTCGCGGTATTCTTTTCCGACAACGGGGTCGTTGCCGAAGGCGTGTCGCAAAGCGGGCAAGATGTGACGCGAGCCGTCGCGCGCAACATGTGCGAGGGGGCCACGAGCGCCTGCCGCATGGCGGCGTTCGCGGGTGCCGAGGTCGTGCCCGTCGACGTGGGTATGGCCCGGGGCATAGAAGACGCGCGCATGGTGCGCGCGAACGTGCAGCGGGGGAGCGGTAACATCGCGCTCGGCTCCGCTATGTCTCGCGATGAGGCCGTGCGCGCGATCGAGGTCGGAATCGCCGTCGCGTGCGGGCTTGCCCGCGCCGGCGTGCGCCTTCTCGCCGCGGGCGAGATGGGCATCGGCAACACGACCACCTCGGCGGCGGTGGCCGCAGTGCTCATCCGGGCGGACGCGCGGAGCCTCGTCGGGCGCGGCGCGGGGCTCTCGGACGCCTCGCTCGCGCGCAAGCGCGACGTGGTCGAGCGCGCTATCGACGCGAACTCGCCCGATCCCGCCGACCCGATCGACGTGCTCTCGAAGGTGGGCGGCTTCGACATCGCGGCGATGTGCGGCTTCTACCTGGGGGCCGCGGCCTCGAAGGCGCCGGCGCTCCTCGACGGGGTCATATCCTGCACGGCGGCCCTGTGCGCGGCGCGCCTGTGCCCCAACGCCTTGGGCTACCTCCTGGGCACCCATGCATCAAGCGAACCCGCAAGCCAGGTGCTCCTTCGCGAGCTCGGCATAAAGGCACCCCTCGACGCAGGCATGCACTTGGGCGAGGGCGCGGGCGCCATGGCGTATCTGCCCCTTCTGGATTCGGCGCTGCGCGTGTACCGGGATGGGAAGACGTTCGCGTCGACTGGCATGGCTGCTTACGAGCATTTCGAGGCCGGGAAATGACGGTGACGCTCGTTATCGGCGCCGCCGGGAGCGGCAAGAGCGCCTACGCCGAGTCCCTGTGCCTCGGGCACGACGGCCCCCGCGTGTACCTGGCAACGATGGAGCCCTTTGGGGAAGAGGGCGCCCGCCGTATCGCGCGCCATCGGGCGCTGCGCGAGGGCAAGGGATTTTCCACCCTCGAGCGCACGCGTGACGTGGGCGCCGCAGTGCCCAGGCTTCCGCGCGGCTGCACGCTTCTTTTGGAGGACGTGGGCAACCTGGTTGCGAACGAGCTCTTCGCGGAAGGTGGCTTGTCCCCACGTGACCCCGACGCTGCGGCGCGCGAGGTGCTCGGAGACATCGAACGGCTCGCTCAGGCCGCTGCGTATACAGTGGTGGTCACCGTCGACGTGTTCGCCGATGGGATGCGCTACGATGAGGGGACCGAGGCATGGAGGCGCGCGCTCGCGCGCGTGAACGCGGGCGTGGCGGCGCTGGCCGACCGCGCAGTCGAAGTGGTATGCGGGATTCCCGTGTGGATGAAAGGCGAAGGACCTACAAGGTGAAGATAGCAGAGGCAATCGGCGCGGCGTTCGGAACGTTCTCGCGCATCCCCGTCCCGAAATCGGCTTGGACCGATTTCGAGTCAACCCATGCGCTTGCCGCGTTTCCCCTGGTGGGCCTTGCGGAAGGCTTACTCATGATGTTGTGGGGGTACGTGGCGAACCTGCTCGGCGTGCCTGCGACCATCGTCGCGGCCGTGCTCGTGGCGCTGCCTGTGGCGGTGACGGGAGGCATCCACCTAGACGGGCTCTGCGACACCTCCGATGCGCTTGCAAGTTGGGCCCCGCGCGAGCGAAAGCTAGAGATCATGCACGACCCGCGGGCGGGCGCCTTCGGGGTCATCGGTGTTGTTGTGTACCTTATTCTGCAGTTTTCCCTGTTCACCGCGCTGCCGCTTACGGCGGGGACGTTCCTCGCGCTTCTGTGCTCGCTCGTGTTCTCCCGCGCGCTTTCGGGGCTCGCCGTTGAATGCTGGCCTGCCGCGCGGGCGGACGGCATGGCCGCGGGGCTCTCGCCTGAGAAGAAGCGCGCGGCGATCGTCGTGCCGCTTTGCGCTTTTGCTGCGGCTTCGGCTGCAGGGATGGTCGCGTGCGCTCAGGCCGTCGGCGCCCTTATGGCGGTGGCGGGGCTTTTGGCGCTCGCGTGGTACCGCCATGTTGCCCTGTCCCGCTTCGGCGGGGTGACGGGGGATTTGGCTGGATGGTTTCTGCAATGGGCCGAGCTCGCGATGCTTGCCATGTTGGTGGCGGGGGGCATGCTCCTATGATGCTCGTGGTAGGTGGCGCGCATTCGGGGAAGAGGACCTTCGTGTGCGAAAGGCTCGGGTTCGCGGCGGACGATTTCGTCGACGCGGCGCAGCTTGCGGAGGGCGGCGTGCCCGCGGCTTTTGCCGGCCGCGTCGCGTACCGTGCTGAGGAACTCGTACGCGCGCTCGACGCTGACCGGGCGCTCGAGCGGCTGATCGGCTTCGACGCAGTGATTCTGTCCTTGGTGGGCTCGGGGGTCGTCCCCATGCGTGCGGAAGACGCCCAATGGCGCGAGCGTGCGGGGCGCCTGGGATGCGCGCTCGCTGCGCGCGCCGACGTCGTCGTGCGCATGACGTGCGGGATTCCCCAGGTCATCAAAGGAAACCTTGCCGATGCGCCTCGAGGGACGCAGGGCGCGGTCGCGCCTTTGGAAGTCGTCTTCGTGCGCCATGGTGCCACGGCGGGCACGGAAGACCATCGCTACAGCGGGGCGGGCACTGACGAGCCCCTGTCGAGCGCGGGCGAGCGCGCTTTGCGCAACCTCGCGTGCGATCGTGACGTGTACCGTGTTATCACGAGCGGCATGGCTCGCACCGACCAGACGGCGCGCATCCTCTTCCCGAACGCGGAGCTTATGGCGTGCCCCGGTCTGCGCGAGATGGATTTCGGCGACTTCGAGGGGCGAAGCGCCGCTGAGCTTAAAGAGGATGCGCGCTACCGCGCCTGGGTAGACTCCTGGTGCGAGACGCGCTGCCCGCATGGCGAGGGCAAGAGCGATTTCACCCGCCGCGTCGTCGCGGCGTTTCGGGAGGCGTGCGAATCGGGGTGTGCCCAGGGGAGTGGGCGCGCCGTCTTCGTCGTTCACGCGGGTACCGTGAAAGCGCTGCTCTCCGAGCTAGCTGTCCCGAAAATGGGATACTTCGACGTGCATACCGAGCCGGGCGGCGCATGGGCCGCCACCTGGGATGGGCGCTGCCTTCTCGACGTTCGCCCCGCTTCGGGGGGCGATGCCCGGTGATGACCATTCTTGCCGTCGCCGCCGGGTTCGCGGCCGACCTTGCCTTCGGCGACCCGCGCTGGCTTCCCCATCCCGTCGTCGCTATGGGGCGCGCGATCACGTGGGCCGAAGGCCGCCTGCGGCGCGCATTCCCGCAAACGTCCGCGGGCACTCGCGCCGCAGGGCTTGTGCTCGCCGTGTCGCTTCCGCTTACGTGTGGGCTTTTGACCTGGGGAATCCTGCATCTTTGCGGCATGGTTCACCCCGGCTTGCGCTTCGTGGCCGAGGCATGGGCGAGCTATCAGATTCTCGCGGCATGCGAGCTGCGCCGCCAGAGCCTGGCCATGGCCCGCGCGTTCTCGAAGGGCGGCCTTGTCGCGGCGCGCGAAGCCGTCGGGCTCATCGTGGGACGCGACACGTCTGTTCTCGACGAGCAGGGCGTCGCGCGCGCCGCCGTGGAAACGGTGGCGGAGAACGCGAGCGACGGCGTCATCGCGCCGCTTTTCTACCTTATGATCGGGGGTGCGCCCTTGGGCATGGCGTACAAGGCTGTGAACACGCTCGACAGCATGGTGGGCTACAAAAACGAGCGCTACATCGACTTCGGCTGCGCCTCGGCGCGCCTCGACGATGCGGTGAACTGGATTCCCTCGCGCTTATCGGCCCTGCTCATGATCGCCGTGTGCCCGATTGTCGGGCTCGACGCGCGCGGGGCGGCGCGCATCTGGCGCCGCGACAGGCGTCGCCATGCGAGCCCCAACTCGGCGCAGACCGAGTCAGCGTGTGCGGGCGCGCTTGGGCTGCGCCTGGCAGGACCCGCGGTGTATTTCGGCAAGCTCGTTGAGAAACCGACGATAGGCGACGCGTCCCGTGAAATCGAGTGGGGCGACATCGCCCGGGCGACAAGGCTCATGCTCGCCGCGTCCGTATGCGCGCTCGTCGTCTTCGGCGCCGCGCGCGTGGCGGTCGTGCTCGCCGTGGGGGTGATGGCATGAGGGAAGACCACGCCGCGCCCCGGGCTGCCGGGGGAATCCTGCGCGCCCGTACGCATGGGGGCAGCTCGCAATCGCTCGGCATCGCTTGCGAAGGGGGCGCCTCGGACCTCATCGACTTCTCGGTGAACGTGAATCCGGCAGGCCCCTCGCCGCGCGCCGTCGCCGCAGCTTGCAAGGCGCTTTCTCGAATCGACGCCTACCCCGATAGGGAAAGTCTCGCCCTCGTTCGCGCCCTAGCGCGCGCCCAGGGCATTCCCGAAGATACTATCGTCTGCGGCGCGGGCGCGTCCGACATCATCTGGCGGCTAGCCGCGGCGGTGCGCCCGAAACGCATCGTCGTGTGCGCGCCGACGTTCTCTGACTATGCGGAGGCGGCATCGTACTACGGCGCATGCGTGCAGGAGTTTCCGCTCTCCGAAGCGGACGACTTCGACGTGCCCGCCTCCTTCGCCCGCGCGATCGAGGGGCCGGGAGACGTGGCGTACCTCTGCAATCCGAACAACCCGACGGGGCGCCTCGTCGACCCCCGCGTGATCGATGCCGCGGCTTGCCGCTGCGAGCAGGCGGGCGCGTTGCTCGTCGTGGACGAGTGCTTCCTCGGATTTGCGCCCGACGCCCGCGAAAGGAGCGTGGCCGCACGCGCCGCTTGTTCGCGCCATGTGGCCGTGCTCTCCGCGTTCACCAAGCTCTACGGAATGGCGGGGTTGCGGTTGGGATATCTGATCAGCGGAAACGCCCAACTCATCGAGGGGATTCGCCGGGCGGGGCAGGCATGGCCCGTCTCCTCGGTCGCCGAGGCCGCGGGCATCGCCGCCCTGGATGACGTCGAATATGTCTCGCGCACGCGCGATGTACTGGCGGGCGAGCGAGCGTGGCTTTCCCACGAGCTCTCCTCGCTCGGGCTTTCCGTCGTGCCGTCGGATGCGAACTTCCTTTTAGTCCGCACGCCGGCGAAAGACATCCCCGAGCGCCTGTATAAACAGGGGGTTTTGGTCCGCACGTGCGACTCGTTTTCGGTACTGTCCCGTTTCTGGTGCCGCGTCGCGGTGCGCACGCGCAAGGAGAACGCCCGGCTTGTGATGGCGTTCAGTCGCGTGCTTCGGGCGGAAGGCGCTTCGGGCGAAGGCGAACCCGACGAACGGGGCGGCGCTTCTTGCAGCGGCGCTATGGCGGGCGCGGATGGCCGAGGCTCGGAGAAGGAGGTCGATACCCGTGGGTAGGGCGAAGCCCATCATGATCCAGGGCACCATGTCGAACGCGGGGAAGAGCCTGCTTGCGGCGGGACTGTGCCGCGTGCTTTCGCAGGACGGCCTGCGCGTGGCTCCCTTCAAGAGCCAGAACATGGCGCTCAACAGCGGTGTCACGGCCGATGGTCTCGAGATGGGGCGCGCCCAGATCATGCAGGCCGAGGCGTGCGGCATCGCGCCCGACGTGCGCATGAACCCCATCCTGCTCAAGCCCGAAAGCGACCACCGAAGCCAGCTCATCGTGGCCGGCAAGGCGCAGGGAGCCTTCGCTGCGAGGGACTACTTCGCGCGAAAGAAGGCGCTCATGCCGCAGATTTTGGAGGCGTTCGATTCGCTTGCGGAGGAAAACGACGTCATCGTCATCGAGGGCGCCGGCAGCCCCGTCGAAATCAACCTTGCCGAAAACGACATCGTCAACATGGGGCTCGCACGCGCCGTGTCCTCTCCCGTGCTGCTCGCGGGCGACATCGACCCAGGCGGGGTGTTTGCCCAGCTCTACGGCACGGTCGCGCTCCTTGCGCCCGAGGACCGCGCGCTTTTGCGGGGGCTTGTGGTGAACAAGTTCCGCGGCGATGTGGAAATCCTGCGCCCGGGTTTGGCCCCGCTCGAGAAGATGTGCGGGGTTCCCGTCGTGGGGGTCGTGCCGTATCTTACGCTTGACCTGGACGACGAGGACTCGCTTGCTCCGCGCCTATCTGCCCGCGAGGCGTGCGGCGTCATCGACGTCGCCGTCGTGCGCCTTCCGCATCTGTCGAACTTCACCGACTTCGACCCGCTTTCGCGCGTGCCCGGCGTGGGCGTGCGCTACGTTTCCTCGACGACCGATCTGGGCCGACCCGACCTGGTGGTGCTCCCCGGCTCGAAGACCACGCTCGACGACGCGCGCTGGCTTGCGGCTAGCGGCATCGGAGCCTGTGTACGCGCGCTTTCGGGCGCGGGCACGCCGGTGCTCGGCATATGCGGAGGCTACCAGCTTTTGGGAGACGAGCTTTCCGATCCGCACGGCAGGGAAGGCGCTGGCACCGCGCGCGGGCTCGGGCTCATCCCTGCAAGTACGGTGTTCAAGGAGGAAAAGCGCCTCGCCCAGTCGGAGCTGCGCATCACGGGCGCCCAAGGCGCGTTTTCGGTGTGGAACGGCGTGACGGCGCGCGGGTACGAGATTCACGACGGCGAAACGACCGTCTCCTGCGCCCCTGCGGGCACGATTGGCGGCAAACCAGAAGGCGCGGCCTGCGGAAACGTGTTCGGAACCTATCTCCACGGCCTGTTCGACGAACCGGGGGTGGCACTCGCCCTCGCGCGCTCGCTCGCGCGCATGCGCGGCCTGCCCGAGAGCGTCGTGGGTGCTGAGGGCGCGGTGTCCGCGGCCGATCACCGTGCGCGCGAGTTCGACCGCCTGGCCGACTCCGTGCGCGGGGCGCTCGACATGGAGTATGTCTACCGCATTATCGAGGAGGGCGTATGATCCACGTGTATCATGGCGACGGCAAAGGCAAGACCACGGCGGCGATGGGCCTCGCCCTTCGCATGCTCGCCGCAGGCCGCCGCGTCGTCGTCGTGCAGTTCCTGAAAGACGGCGAAAGCGGGGAGGTGCGCCTGCTCGCCGAGCATTTCGGCGTGCCCGTGTTCGCGGGGAAGGCGTCGGACAAGTTTACCTGGTCCATGACGTCGGAAGAACTTGCCGCGACGCGCGAGTTGCACGATGGGAACCTCGCTTCCGCGCTCGCCGAGCTCGAGGGCGCGCAGGAGGGGCTGCTCGTGCTCGACGAGGCGCTCGACGCGCTTTCGAAGGGGCTTGTCGACGAGGCGCTCGTGGACCGCGCGCTCGATATGTCCGCGCGCGGCGTCGAAGTAGCGCTCACCGGGCGCGCGCCTTCCCGCAAGATCGCGGAGAAGGCCGACTACATAACCGAGATGCGGTGCGAGAAACACCCCTACGAGCAGGGGATATGTGCAAGGGAAGGAGTGGAGTACTAGATGGATTCCAAGGAGATGGCGCCCGGCGACATCGAGCGGCGCAGCTTTGAGATCATCACCGAAGAGCTCGGCGGCCGCACGTTCCCGCCGCTCGAAGAGCCCGTCGTGAAGCGCGTCATCCACACCACTGCCGACTTCTCGTACGCCGATTCCCTCGTGTTCAACCATGACGCCGCGCACTGTGCGCTCGACGCACTGCGCGCAGGGGCCACGGTGCTCACCGACACGAACATGGCGCTCGCAGGCATAAGCAAGCCCGCGCTCGCGAAGATCGGCTGCCAGGCCGTGTGCTATATGGCCGACCCGGATGTCGCCGCAACGGCGCGCGCCGCGGGCACGACTCGCGCCGTTGCGAGCATGGACAAAGCTTGCGGCATCGAGGGTCCGCTCATCGTGGCCGTCGGCAACGCTCCCACAGCACTTCTGCGCCTCGCCGAGCTCATGGACGCGGGGAAGATCGCGCCCGCGCTCGTCGTTGGGGTGCCGGTCGGGTTTGTGAACGTGGTCGAGGCGAAAGAGGAGCTACTCGCGCGACGCGTGCCGGCCATCGTCGCGAGGGGTCGCAAGGGCGGCTCGTCCGTGGCGGCCGCCATTATGAACGCGCTGCTCTACCAGATCACGCGCCCAGGCGGCCCGAAGTGACGGCCCCCGCATCCGCGCCGGCGCTGCGCATCTTCGCCGGCACCACCGAGGGCCGCCTCCTGTGCGAATGGGCGAGCGGGGCGGGAATCCCCGCCCGTGCCTACGCGGCAACCGAGTACGGAGGCGAGCTTTTGGGCGAGCTTCCGGGCATCGAGGTGCATGCGGGCAGGCTCGACGAGGCCGACATGGAGCGTGAGCTTTCCGGCGCGCGCATCGTCGTCGACGCCACGCACCCCTTCGCTACGCTCGTAAGCGGCAACATCCGGGCCGCTTCGCTCGCCGTGGGTGCACGATGCCTGCGCCTTACGCGCCCGGTCGAGGCGCTGCCCAAAGGCGTCGTGTCGGTCGCGTCGATCGCCTGCGCGGCGCGCTTTCTCTCCGAGAACCCGGGTCGCGCGCTTCTCACGACGGGGAGCAAGGAGCTTGCTCCCTACACGCGCGTCGCCGATTTCGCGGAGCGCTTCTTCGTGCGTGTGCTCCCGCTGCCCGGTGCTATAACGAAGTGCATCGACGCGGGGTTTTCGCCGTCGCACGTCATCGGCATGCAGGGGCCCTTCACCCGCGAGCTCAACGAGGCGATGCTTCGGCAGGTGGGCGCCCAGTGGCTTGTGACCAAGGACTCGGGAACCGTAGGCGGCACGGCCGAGAAGATCGCCTCCGCGCACGACGTGGGAGCGCGCTGTATCGTGGTCGCCCGTCCCGCCGAGGGAGGCGGAGCCCTTTCGCTTAGGGAAGTGGAAGACGCGCTCTTACGGGAGTTCGCGCGCTAGGCGCTCGCCGCGCATGCGTGCCCTCCCGCCTGCGAGGAGGAGCGCCCCGAGCAAGCTCGACCCGTACAAGCCCGTCATCCGCCAATCGCTCGAGGACGACGCACGGAACTGGCGCAAGCAGCCCTTCAATAAGTTGCGGTGAAATAGCGTCTGTTTTTGCTGCTAAATAGCATATTCAGTCCCTAATTCACCGCAACTTGTTGGTGGTGGCTTACTGGTAGCGTAGGCATTCCACCGGGTCGAGCTTTGCTGCACGGCGAGCGGGGTAGAAGCCAAAGATTACGCCGATGCCGACCGATACGGCAAACGCGATCAACACTGTTGTAATGGAGAAGCTTGGCGTGATCGTCCCGGTAGCTCCAAACTCGCTCATGATGCCCGAGCTTGCGGCAAAGAACGTGAGTCCCCATGCCAGCAGATAGCCAATCAGGACACCCAACAGTCCGCCGGTGACGCACAGCGCCGAGGACTCGGCCAAAAACTGCGCGGTGATATCGCGACGACTTGCGCCCAGGGCACGGCGAATGCCGATCTCACGGATGCGCTCAGTCACGTTGGTGAGCATCATATTCATAATGCCGATACCGCCGACAAGCAGCGAGATGCTGGCGACAGCGCCCATGATGAGCGAGAACGCGCCCATAAAGGAGTTGAGTGCATCGATGGCGCTTTTCATGGAGGTCGCCGATACACTGTCGTACTCATCATCCTCCGCGATGCCCTTCATTGCGCGCACCTTGGACTCGATGGTCTTACAAAGCTCGTCCATGTCTGTGCTCTCGGCGGCAAGAGCCGTCACGCTGGGGAATGAAGGATTTTCGTCGCCAAACAGGCCTGAGATGGTTTCGCGCGGCATATACAGCGTGAGCGAGCCCATGGAGTCGTTGCCGCCATCAATCACACCTACAATCTGCACCTCGCCGTTGGACACCTTGATGGTTTTCCCCAGCGCATCCTGTTCGTTGCCGTAAAGCTGATCGGCGCCGCCGCGGCTGATGAGCGCCACGCGCGAGCCTGATTGGGACTCGGCCTGGGAATAGGTGCGCCCCGCAACGAGCTTGCTGGCCCCCACGGCGTCGAGCATGTCGCTATCGACACCCTGTGCCATGACGGTATAGCTTTTATCGCCGGTCTTGTACTCGGTATACGCGCTGTCGACAATGCCGATCTGCTCTATCTGCGGCACCAGTTTTTGAAGCTTCTCGATGTCCGACTCGGTGAGTTCTTGCGACGAATAGATCTGAACCATACGAGCTGCGTTGAGGCCTAGGCTGTTGACCAAGCTATTTTGGATGCCGCCGATGAGCGAAGTCATAGCAATAACCGAGGCGATGCCGATGACAATGCCCAGGATGGTGAGCAGGCTGCGCCCCTTGTTGGCTTCGAGCGAGTGAAGGGCTTCCTGGATGAGATCGCGGGCGCTCATGCCATCTCTCCCTTCGGCGGGTTGGCGGAGGCGGAAATCATGGGCAGGCTATCTACGGCGCTGCGCAGGGTCCGCGGTGTATGTGAAATATACGCGCCGTCGTGAATGCGACCGTCGCGGATGGTCACGGCACGGTCGGCCTCGGCGGCGATGCTGGGGTCGTGTGTGATAAGCACGATGGTTTTGCCGCGCTTCTGGAGCTTATGGAAGGTCTCCATCACAAGCGCTCCGGTAGCGGAGTCCAGGTTTCCTGTCGGCTCGTCAGCCAGAATGATGGGCGGGTCATTGACGAGGGCGCGCGCGATTGCGACGCGCTGCATCTGGCCGCCCGAGAGCTCGGATATGCGGTGGTCCCAGTGGTCGACCGGCAGCGTGACGGCCTGCAGCGCGTGCACGGCGCGCATTTCGCGCTGGCTACGGGGCACATTGGTGTAGGCCAGCGGCAGCATCACGTTTTCGATAACCGACAGGCGCGGCAGCAGGTTGAAACTCTGAAAGACAAAGCCAATGCTCAGGGCGCGAACTTCGGTGAGCTCGTCATCATCGAGCTCGGCCACGTTGAGCCCTTGCAGGTAGTAGTCACCTGCCGTTGGCTTATCCAGGCAGCCTAGGATGTTCATGAGCGTTGACTTGCCCGAGCCCGAAGGGCCGGTAATGGTGACGAACTCGCCGGGATCTACCGCCAGGCTCACGTTATGCAGGATGTGGGCGCAACCTGCCTCGCTCTCAAAGATGCGGTGCACGTTGCGGATGTCGATAACGGGTCGCATTACATGCCCTCGTCGTCAGACATGCTGCCCGAATCCGTGCTGTAGCCGCCGTCAGCCGTTGCGTCCGCTCCGGTGTCCATGACGAGGGTGTCGCCATCGCGCAGCTTGGTAACCGGCACGTTGGGGTTGATCTCGTTGCCCTGGTCGTCGCGCTTGACCTGTGTCTTGCCGACTACGGCTTCGTTGTCGTTTTGCGTCACGACGGTCACCTTCACGCGACGGGTTTGCTTGCCCTCGTCATCAGTCGCCACGTTGACGTAATAGTGTTCGCCGTCTTCGGTCATGAGCGCCATCGTCGGCACCATCACCACGTCGTCGAGCTGCTCGGTCACCACCGATACCTCGGCCGTCATGCCCGGCTTCAGGCGCGCGTCGGGCGCCTCGATGAGGATGTCGACGTTAAAGGTCACGCTGCCGCCGCCACCGTTGGCGGCGTCGGAGTTTGCCACCGACGCGATAGCCGTGACGGTGCCCTGGCTCACGATATCGGGAAACGCGGGATACGTGACGTTGGCGCTCTGCCCAACGGCGATCTTGGCGATGTCCTTTTCGCCCACCTGCACGGTCACCTTCATCTTAGATAGGTCGGCGATCTGCATGCACTGCTTGCCGCCGCTCGTATCGCTTTCGCCCATGATCATGCCGCCTGTAACCGTGGCGCCCACTTTGGCATTGAGCTCCACGATGCTACCCGAGCTCGGGGCCGTGACCGTGCGACTGGAGGCCTTGGCGTTCGCCTGGTCGAGGTTTGCCTGGGCTGATGCGAGGCTGCGCTGCGCGGCCGATACGGCGTTCGTGTCCGCTGATGCGGCGGAGACGCCAGCCGCTGCGGAAGCTCCCTCGACGTCCGTCGTTGGGGTGGCCTGCGCGGCAGCTGCGGCTTTCTGCGCGTTGGCGAGGTCTTCCTGAGCGGCTGCAACTGCACGTTGCGCCTCGGCAACGTTGCGATCGAGCTCGTCGTTTTTAATGGTCATAAGCACGTCGCCCTCGTTGACGGATTGGCCTGCCTGCACGTTGATAGAATCGACCGTGCCGTCGACAGAAGGGGAGACCACTGAGGACGAAATGGGTTTGAGCTGGCCTTTCGCCTCGACCGTTGTGGTAAACGTGCCCTCGGTCACCATGTCGGTCACCGGCCCGTTGTTGCCTGCGGGCCGTGCGTTGATGGCTAAGGTCACGACAACGGCGATGAGCACAATGGCGGCCACGACGCCGGCCGCAATGCCGCGTCGGATGAGCTTTTTGCGTCGACGTTCGGCACGTTTTACTTTGAGCTTGGCGTAGGCCTCTTCATCGGAAATCTCGGTTGCATCGTTCGCGCGTCCGTTCTGCTTATCGGCATGTACGTTTGTAATCAGAGGAATCGTTTCGGTGACATCTTCGGGCGTGTGCTCGGTATCATCCGGGCCCGGGGTGATCGTGGGGACATTCGGCATAGCGTCTCCTTTATAGAAAGTACCTCGATAAGTATATGCGCCCACCAGTTGGGGCGGGCGCATAGGATGGTTTCTTTCGGAACTGTTAGATTGGTCGCAGCAGCTCCATTTTGTAGGAATGTGCGCGTTGCACTACGAGTGGACAACCACGCACAGGCCGACTTTGATGCAGTCGTGAAGTGCCTTGGCGTCTGCCAGGCGCAGGTTGATGCAACCGTGGCTGCCGCACCACTTGTACGACTCGGCATTATCGAAGCTCTTGTCGTTTTGCCAGGTGGCGTCGTGGAAGCCGATCATTTTGCCCTCGAACGGCATCCAGTAGCTCACCGGGCTCTCGTATTTGGGCTTACCGGTCTCGGGGTCCTTGGCTCCGATCAGAGTGCTGCCGCCGTCGTTGCTGTTGATCTGCCACACGCCCTCGGGGGTGGCGTCTTCGCCCGGTTTGCCGGAAATAAAGTTGGCCTCCCAAACGATATTGCCGTTCTCGTCGTAGTAGCGCGCGTGCTGCTCGGACAGATCGACATCGATGTATGCCTTCCAGTCGGGCTCTCCCTTTGCGGTAAAGGTGTCGGCCTTCTGGGAGTACTTGATCTCGATTTCGCCGGTCTGTTTGTTGTTAATGGCGTCCTCGACCTGCTTGGCGAGCGAGCTACTGTCGATGGACCAACCAAAGTCACCGCCTTCGACGGCGCACTGCTTGCCATCGGCGCGCGTCCACCAGCGAGTGGAGCCCACGGTATTAAAGCCGTTGGCGAGCTCGGCTGCCCAGCTGCTGATCTGCGACGTATCGAGCGTGGGGTTGGCCGGATCGGCAAAGCTGATCCACTGCAATACGGAGCTGCCGTCGACCTTTCCGGCATCCTCGCCGTTGAGCTTAAGGGTCACGTTGACGCCCAGGAAGTTGTTGGCGGCATCGCATGCGGCCTGAATCTGATCATCTGTCAGCGTTCCATTGAGCGGCTCATAGGCATCGTTGCCGAGCTTCGAAAGATCTACGGTCTCGGCCAGCGAGGCAAGCTCGAGCTCGACATACTTAATGACATGCTCGCGGTTGAGTTTTTCGTTGGAGCGTGCCTTCTCGACGGTAAACTTGCCCGCTTGCTCGTCATAGGAGCTATTGGCCTCGAACGTGCCCGAACGCCCCTCGTTAAACTCGTCGATGGCGGCGCCCAGATCCTTCTCAAACTTCTTTTGGTCAAAGGTGTCGGAGAGCATGGACAGGTCGACGTCTTGATCAAGATCGACTTCGTTGGAGGTGGCGGTTGTTTTGGTCTTGCCGCTTAAGGATTCCACAAGGCGGACCGGCCATACAAAGGCTTCGTTGTGGCTGATGATTTCTTTTGCGGCAGCTTCGCCGTCGACGATGGGTTCATCGGACTCGGGCTGATAGGTCCAGCTAAAGTCATCGCCTGTCACGGCGAGCTTATAGTGCTTCCACGCGGAGTTGACCTTGGTGGCGGCAGACGTGGCGTTGGAGAACGAGACATCCACGCCGGCGATGGTGGTGTTGGGGTAGGCTAGCTGCGAAAACGCTACGACGCCTACGATATAGACAATGACGATAAGACCCAGGACGACAAAGAGCGTCGTCTTTTTGCCCGACTTTTTGTTCTCGGCGGGTTTGCGCGCGGGGCCGCGATCGCCTCGAGCGTGCGTGGGGGTCTGCTTGGGCGCATTGCCGTTTGCCTGGCGCTGCTGACGTTGTTGACGCTGCTGTCGCTGTTGGTTCGGGCGTTGGGAAGCGTTTGCCGCACCACGCTGCTGACCGTGGCTCGGCGCGATAGGACGCGGTGACTGAACGCCGCCGGTGTGCCTGCTCGGCTGCTGCGGATCGGGAATCAGTTGAGTTCGATCGTTTTGCGACATCGTATGCATATCCTTCGATTTTCGCCTTGCGGTTCATCGTGTTTTTACTGGGCTTGCATTATAGCGATTGCCCTGCTGTTTGTGGTACGGAAACGGTGGCATTCAAAAGAGGTGGGACATTTGTCCCACCTTTGAGTCGTTCTTTGCCGTTATCCACACACACCGCATTTTGCACAGGCCGAAAGTGCGGCCGGAGCCTGCGCGATGCCGCCCTTTGCCGTCTCGCGCAGCGTTGCCGGCAACGCGTGACCCACCGAGAGCATGACATGTGCCATCTGGTCAAACGGCACCAGGCTCTTAATGCCTGCGAGGGCGAGTTGTGCCGAGCTAAAGGCCGCTGCCACGCCGATGGCGTTGCGGTTTTGGCAGGGCACTTCCACGAGGCCACCGACGGGGTCACAAACGAGACCCAGCAGGTTACTTAGCGCGATGGAGCTGGCGTCGAGCGCCTGCTCGGGCGTGCCGCCGAGCATCTGCACCAGCGCGGCGGCTGCCATGGCGGCGGCGCTTCCGACTTCGGCCTGGCAGCCGCCCTCGGCGCCGGCAACGCAGGCGCTTGTGGTGAGGTTGAGGCCGATGGCGGCTGCGCAGTAGAGCGCGTCCATGACCTGTTCGTCGTCGAGCTGCAGGCGATCGGCGAGCGCCAGCACGCAGCCGGGCACAACACCCGCTGAGCCTGCCGTGGGGGCGGCGACGATCACGCCCATGGTGGCGGAGCGCTCGAGCACGGCCATGGCGCGGGCCACGGCGTCGGTCTGAACGGGGCCCATCAGGTTTGCACTCAAATCGTTGCGGCCGGTGGCTTCGACGAGCTTGGCCTCGCCGCCGATAAGCCCGCCGAGTGAGCGCAGCGGATTTGCGAGGGGGGCCGTGGTCTCCTCGCGCATGACGTCGAGCACGCGGCGCATGGCGGCGACGGCGTGGGCCTCGCCGGTCAGACGCGCCTCGCGAACGGCCATGACGGCGCCGATGCTGAGCCCCAGTTCCTCACACGCATCGAGCAGCTGCTCGCCGTCGTCGAAGATTTCCTTGGCCGAGACGCCGGGGGAGAGCGACGAGGCAGAACCGGGGAGCTCGATAAAGGTCGCGTAATCAACATTGTCGAGCTTGCGTAGCATCGGGACGACGGTGTCGTCGGGCGCGCCGTCGGTCTCAAAGACGGAGTAGGCCTGGCCGCCCACTTCGGTGCGGTAGGTGCGGCAGAATGCGATGTTCACGTGGGCGTAGGCGAGCAGGTTGGTGAGCGCGGCGAGTACACCGGGGACGTCCTTGTGCGCCACGAAGAGCGTGGAATACATGCCCGAGATGTCGACGCCGACGCCGTTAATGCGGCTGATGCGCATCTTGCCGCCGCCCAGGCTCTCGCCGCGGACCTGAGCCGTGGCGCCCGTGTCGTCGACCATGTCGATATCGACGGTATTGGGGTGGATGGAGGCGTCGTCGCCCTTGATGTCAAAGTGATATTCGAGGCCCTGCTCGCTTGCGAGGTCGAAGGCCTGCTTGATGTTCTCGTCATCGGTGTCGAGGCCCAGTATGCCCGCGACGAGCGCACGGTCTGTGCCGTGGCCGCGGTAGGTGTGGGCGAAGGAGTTCCACAGGCCAAAGGTGACTTTGGTGATGCGGCCTTCCAGCAGGCTGGCGGCAACTTGGGCGCAGCGTAGGGCGCCGGCGGTGTGCGATGAGCTGGGGCCGACCATGACGGGGCCCAAGATCTCGAATGCCGAGGTCGTAGCTAGTGTTTGCGGCTTGCCTGCCATGGGTGCTCCTGTTCTATCCCGTCGTCCCGAGGGACGGGGCATACTCTGTCCCGCCGTTCCGAGGGCTTTAGTATTTGGTCGCCTGCTCGGACAGTCCTGCTCGCACGGAGGCCACATTAAGTGGCCTCCGGCTCGTGCGGAACTCGCGACCGACCAAATACTAAAGCCCTCGGAACTTAGGATACATGGTTGGAGTCGCTCTGCTGCGAAATTTATCGGCCTGTGACCTATTCCATGTCCCAGGTCGGCTCATCTTCACCACCTTTAAATAAAAAAAGAAGTACCGGTTGGGGCCGGTACTTCTTTTGGCGCATCGATATGTGGCTGCAGCTTTTGCCGTTAGCTTACAGTCCGCAGGCTGCTTTGAGTTCTTCGACTCGGTCGGTCTTCTCCCAGGTGAAGTCGGCGTCTTCACGGCCGAAGTGGCCGTAGGCTGCCGTCTTTTCGTAGATGGGGCGACGCAGGTCTAGGTCTCGGATGATTGCACCCGGACGCAGGTCGAAGGTCTTCTCTACGGCCTCGACGATCTTGTCCTCGGCAACCTTGGCAGTACCGAAGGTGTCGACCATGATTGAGAGGGGCTTCGAAACGCCGATGGCGTAAGCAAGCTCGACTTCGCAGCGGTCGGCCAGACCGGCGGCGACCACGTTCTTGGCGACCCAGCGCGCGGCATACGCGGCGGAGCGGTCGACCTTGGTGCAGTCCTTGCCGCTAAAGGCACCGCCGCCGTGACGGCCGTAGCCACCGTAGGTGTCGACGATAATCTTGCGGCCGGTCAGACCCGTGTCGCCCATGGGGCCGCCCACGACAAAGCGACCGGTGGGGTTCACGTAGATGTCCGCGTTGTCCCACGGCATGTTCTCGGCAGCCATCACGGGGGTGATGACGTGCTCGATGAGGTCAGCCTTGATCTTACCCATGTCTTCGATCTCGGCGGCGTGCTGCGTGGAGATGACGATGGTCGTGACCTCGACGGGCTTGCCTTCCTCGTAGCGCACGGTGACCTGGGTCTTGCCGTCGGGACGCAGATAAGCGAGGGTACCGTCGTGACGCACGGCGGCCAGGCGCTCGGCTAGGCGGCTCGCCAAGTAGTGCGGCATGGGCATGAGGGTCTTGGTCTCGTTGGAGGCATAACCAAACATCATGCCCTGGTCGCCGGCACCGATCAGGTCGATCGGGTCGGTGGTAGCGCCGGTCTGGGTCTCGAAGGACTCGTCGACGCCCTGGGCGATATCGGGCGACTGCTCGTGGATGAGGCTCATAACGCCGCAGGTGTCGCAGTCAAAACCGAATTTGGCACGGTTGTAGCCAATGCGGCGGATAACGCCGCGGGCGATTTCCTGTACGTCGACGTAGGCCTGGGTGCGAATCTCGCCGGCGACGATGACGGTGCCGGTGGTCACGAGGGTCTCGCAGGCGCAGCGGACGTTTTCCACGTTGGCGGGCACGCCGTTGGGGGCGATGTAGCCCTGCTCCTGCAGCTCTATTTCTTTGGCGAGGATTGCGTCGAGGACGGCGTCGCTGATCTGGTCAGCGATCTTATCGGGATGACCTTCGGTCACCGACTCCGACGTAAAAACAAAGGACCCGTGTTGGGGCGGGATGGAACGAAGTTCTTCTGACATGATTGTCCTTTCAAAAACGTGTCCCGGCGACCGTTACCATTCCGCCAGGCTCTCTATGCAAGGGCACATCATAGCGCGTAAATCAAACATTCACACCCTTTCCGCACCTACTCATTGGGGACAGACTTAAATGACCATCCGTGTACTCATTGGGGACAGACTTAAATGACCATCCGTGTACTCATTGGGGACAGGCTTAAACGACCAGCCTTACCTAAGTGCCGACAGGTTGCCTAAAGAATGGTCATTTAAGTCTGTCCCCAATGAGTAGGTCGGTGCCCTTTGTGCGGAGGTTGCTTTGATGCTTTATACTGGTGCGGTTAGACATCCATCCTGCAATCGAGGAGATTTCCATGGCATCAGACGTTCGCGTCCGCTTTGCACCCTCACCGACGGGCAAGCTGCACATTGGCGGCGCCCGCACCGCTATCTATAACTGGGCTTTCGCCCGTGCTAACGGCGGCACGTTCATCCTGCGCATCGACGACACCGACCCCACCCGCTCTACCGACGAGAACACGCAGATCATCCTGCGCGCCATGCGTTGGCTGGGCCTGGACTGGGACGAGGGTCCCGAGGTTGGCGGCGACTTTGGCCCCTACGCCCAGACCGAGCGCCTGGACCTGTACAAGCAGGCCGCCCAGAAGCTTTGGGACGAGGGCAAGGCCTATCCCTGCTTCTGCACCAAGGAGCAGCTCGACGCCGACCGCAAGGCCGCGCAGGAGCGCAAGGACCCCTTCCAGGGCTATCAGCGCCGTTGCCGCGATCTTGATCCCGAGGAGGCCCGCCGCCGCATCGAGGCCGGCGAGTCCTACGTCCTGCGTATTAAAGTGCCCGAGGACCGCGGCGACGTCGTCATCCACGACGCCGTCCACGGCGAGGTGACCTTCGACGCCAAGGAGCTCGACGACTTTGTCATCTTCCGCTCCGACGGCACGCCCACGTACAACTTCGCGACCGTCGTCGATGACGCCATGATGAAGATTACCCATGTCATTCGTGGCGACGACCACCTGTCCAACACCCCGCGCCAGGTCATGGTCTACGAGGCCCTCGGTGCGCCCGTGCCCACGTTTGCCCATATCTCCATGATCCTGGGTGCCGACGGCAAGAAGCTCTCCAAGCGCCATGGCGCCACCTCGGTGGAGGAGTACCGCGATGCCGGCTACCTGCCCGACGCCTTCGTCAACTACCTGGCGCTGCTCGGCTGGTCGCTCGACGGCGAGACCACGATCATCCCGCGCGATGTCCTGGCCAGCAAGTTCTCGCTCGACCGCATTTCCAAGAACCCGGCGACCTTCGACCCCAAAAAGCTCGATTGGGTCAATGCCGAGTACATCAACGGCATGTCCGATGCTCAGTTTGCCGACGAGATCATGGTCCCCGAGCTGCACGAGGCGGGTCTCATCGAGGGTAATGTAGAGTACGGCGAGGATTGGATCGACGCGCTTGCCGCCATCGTCAAGCCGCGTACCAAGATGCCGGCTGACGCCGTGACCGTCGCCGCCCCCATCTTTGCTACGGCCGAGACGCTTGAGTATGACGAGAAGTCTGTCAACAAGGGTCTGGCCAAGGAGGGCATGGGTGCCATTCTGGATGCCGCCAAGACCGCGCTCGAGGGCGTGGACGAATGGACGGCCGCGAACATCGACGCCGCGCTTGAGCCGCTGCCCGAGCAGATGGACCTCAAGAAGCGCGTGGTGTTCCAGGCCGTACGCGTCGCCGTCTGCGGCAACATGGTGAGCCCTCCGCTGGGCGAGACCATGGCGCTCGTCGGCCGCGACGACTGCCTGGCGCGCATCGACCGCGCCCGCACGATGGCGCTGTAACAGTCGCGCAAACGCATGTATCCGAGCCCCGCTCACCACGAGTGGGGCTCTTGTTTCTAAAGACGTATGGGATGGGAGGCACAGAGACCATGGCCGAGCAACTGTCGCTGTTTGGTTCGCCCGAACCGGAGCAAGCTCCCATGAAGCATGCCCACACGGACGAGCAGGCCAAACCTGAGCCTGCGCCAGAGCCCATTGCCGCCTACGCGAGCGTGGTCCTGGACATTCCCACCCGTGCGCTGTCCGAGCCTTTTGCCTACGGCATTCCGCAGTCCCTTGCCAATGAGGCCCAGATCGGGTCCACGGTCCTAGTCCACTTTGGCAACCGTGCGGCCGCGGGCTATATCGTCGACATTGCATCTGAGTTGGGGGACCTGCAAGGCAACAACGCCCTCGACCCCTCTCGCATCAAGCCCATCGAGGCCATCCTCAGCAAACCGCTCTTTGGCGCCGAGGCCGCCCGCATTGCGCGCTGGATGAGCCGCGAATATGTCGCGACGCTTTCCGAATGCCTGCGCCTGTTCTTACCTCCGGGTGGCAGCCCGCAGGTCGTGAAGGGTGATGACGGGGCGTGGATGGTCGAACGTCCCGCCGTCAAGCCTATTCAAAACCGCTGGGTCATGCTCACTCCCGAGGGCTTCGACTATACGCCGCCCAAGACCGCCGTTCGTCAGCGCCAGCTCATCGAGGCGCTCCAGTGCGGGCCGGTCACGACGCGCGATCTCAACCTGCTCTACAACAGCATGTCGGCGACCATCAAGGCGCTCGAAAAACGCGGCGTCGTGGTGGTGGAGGAGCGCCGTGCCTGGCGTGGCTGCAGCGAACAGACTACGCTGTCCTCGGCAAGCGGCAAGGCGCCGGTCGCGCTCACGTACGGCCAGCAGCAGGCGCTTGCGCAGATTGAGCGTGCTCGCCTGGACGCACACGGCGACGTGGTCCTTGTCGACGGCGTCACCGGATCCGGTAAAACCGAGGTCTATCTCTCCGCTATTGAGCGCGTGCTGGCGGCCGGGCGCTCAGCGTGCGTGCTTGTGCCCGAGATCTCGCTGACGGCCCAAACCGTCGGTCGTTTTCGCTCGCGCTTTGGCGAGACGGTCGCCGTGTTCCATTCGCGCCTTTCGGCCGGCGAGCGCCTGGACCAATGGGACATGGTTGCCAGCGGTGCCGCGCGCGTGGTCGTGGGCGCCCGCTCGGCGCTCTTTTGCCCGCTCTGCGACTTGGGTCTCATCATCATTGACGAGGAGCACGAGACCAGCTACAAGCAGGGCTCCAGCCCGCGCTACCATGCGCGCGAGGTGGCGGCCGAGATGGCGCGTCGGTATCGCTGCCCGCTCGTGCTGGGCTCGGCTACGCCTTCTGCCGAGGCTCTCGACCGCTGCCGCCGCGGCACGTACAACGCTGCCACCTGGACGCGCGTCGAGATGCCCGAGCGCCCGGGACACGCCGTGCTTCCCACGGTCCGCATTGCCGACCTGCGCCGCGAGTTTTCGCATGGCAGCCGCTCCATGTTCTCAAAACCGCTGATGGAAGGTTTGGAACGCGTGGTCGAGCGCCGCGAGAAGGCTGTGCTGCTGCATAACCGCCGCGGTTTTGCGCCGTTTTTGATGTGCCGCGAGTGTGGCTGCGTCCCCACCTGCAACCACTGCTCCACCGCGCTCACGTATCACGAGCGCACGCATACACTGCAGTGCCACACTTGCGGTTCGTCCTGGCGCGTGCAGCCCTATCCCGCGCCCACGAGCCGCTGTCCCAAATGCGGCAGCCGCTACCTGGCAAAAATGGGTCTTGGCACGCAGCAGATCGAGGACGCGCTGCACCAGATGCTGCCCGACGACGTCGCCATCATTCGCATGGACGCCGATTCCACACGCGGCAAGGACGCACACAAAAAGCTGCTCGAACAGTTCGACGCCGCCGATTGCGCGGTGCTGCTGGGCACCCAGATGATTGCCAAGGGCCTCGATTTTCCCGAGGTCACGTTAGTGGGCGTGGTCAATGCCGACTTCGCGCTGAAGCTGCCCGATTTTAGAGCGGGGGAGCGCGCCTACGATTTGCTGGAGCAGGTCGCGGGCCGTGCCGGTCGCGGCGATCGCCCTGGCGAGGTTATTATCCAGACCTATCTGCCCGAGGACCCGGTCATTCGCGCCGTTGCCGAGCATGACCGTTCGATCTTTACCGACCACGACTTGGACCAGCGTCGCGACGCCCTGTATCCGCCCTTCGTGCGCCTGGTCAACATTTTGGTTTGGTCGACGAACGCGGATGATGCGCGGGACTACATCGGTCGCATCGCGAAGCTCCTCAAGCGTCGCTGGCATGCCGCCGCGCCCGACTTTTTGCGGGCGGGCAGCGCGGTGCCGCAGGTGCTGGGCCCGGCTTCATGTGTAATCGAGAGAGCCAAGGACCGTTACCGCTTCCATCTGCTTGTGAAGTCGCCGGTAGGGTACCATGTCTCTGATGATATTGACGCCTGCCTCAAAGAGGTGGGCTCCGTGCGCGGCGTGAGCGTGAGCGTTGACGTCGACGCCTATGATTTGATGTAACAACCCGAAAGGATGGCCATGGAAGCCAACGGAATCGTACTGTCGCCCGACCCTCGTCTGCGTCAGGAGTGTGCCGTTATCGAGGAGATCACCCCGGCGATCGAGGCGCTTGCCGAGAAGATGAAGAAGATCATGTTCGAGAACGGCGGCTGCGGCTTGGCTGCCCCGCAAATCGGCGAGCTCATCCAACTCGTTACCATCGACTGCGATTACAGCGACAAGAACGACTACGACCCGTACGTGCTCATCAACCCTGTCATTGTTGAGCAGAGCGACCACCTGGTTCCTTTTAGCGAAGGCTGCCTTTCCATTCCGGGCATTAGCTGCGAGATCGAGCGTCCCGATCACGTTGTCGTCGAGGCGTATGACCTGGACGCCAACCTGATTCGCTACGAGGCCACGGGCGACCTGTTCTGCGTGTGCCTGCAGCACGAGATCGATCACTTGCACGGCAACACCATGTTCGAGCGACTGAAGCCCATGCAGAGGCTCAAGGCCGTCAAGGAGTACCAGGACGCCCTGGCCCGCGGCGCTCGACCGGGCGAGACGGAGTAAGTCGTCCGTCCCCGGGACAGGGCCCGCATATATCATCCCGTGCTCAAACATTCTCGCTTTGCTGCGAAACTGCGCGCGGGACGATATATGCGGGCCCTGTCCCGGGGACTGCGTTGCCACTCTTCGGTTCGCCCGGGTGCCGTTGGGCCAGGGAGGGGCGTCTTCGCTGATAATTGCTTTGTTGGAAGAGCTGCTTTTATTGCGGCTCTTTCTTTGGTTTTGGGTATATTTGTTCTTGTTGAATTGTTATTGCGGATGGGCTGGGTACTTGGCTTTCCGCTGTTATTTGTAGCTGTCTCGGCTTTGGTTGAGGGGAGACGTCCTTTATGCGTATTGTGTTTATGGGTACGCCTGATTTTGCTGTGCCTTCGCTGACTTCGCTTGTTGAGGCTGGGAACGAGATTGCGCTTGTTATTACTCGTCCCGATGCTGTTCGTGGGCGCGGTAAGAAGCTTGAGCCTTCTCCTGTTAAGGCCAAGGCGCTTGAGTTTGGGCTGCCGGTTGTTGAGGCTAATCGTATGACGCCTGAAGTTGTTGAGGCGCTCAAGGCTGCGCGGGCTGATATTTTCTGTGTGGCTGCCTATGGCTGCATTTTGCCCGATGAGGTGCTGCATATGGCGCCGCTCGGTATTGTGAATGTTCATGCGTCCTTGTTGCCTCGTTGGCGTGGGGCTGCTCCCATTCAGCGTGCCATTCTTGCTGGTGATGAGGTTGCTGGCGTTTCCATTATGCGCATTGGGCATGGCGTGGATACTGGTGCTTATTGTGCTCAGGCTTCCACGTCGGTTGCCGGTAAGCATGCTGAGGCGCTGACCATGGAGCTTGGTGAGCTTGGCGGCAAACTGCTTGCCGATACGCTTCCTTCTCTTGCCGATGGCACCGCTGTGTGGACTGAGCAGGATGAGTCGTTCGTCACTCATGCTGCCAAGATTTCCAAGCTGGAGATGCGTCTGGATCCGCAGATGGCTCCGCTCGATTGCGTGCGTCATGTGCTCGCTTCGTCCGATACCGCGCCTGCTCGTTGCGTGATTGCCGGCAAGACCGTGCGCGTGCTCGATGCTGCGCCGGCTGATGTGTCGCTTGGCGAGGGTCAGGTTCTCATTAAGGCCAAGCGTGTTTACCTTGGTCTTTCCGATGGTGCGGTTGAACTGCTCGAGGTTAAGCCCGATGGCAAGCGTGCCATGGCCGCTTCTGCTTGGGCTGCTGGGCTGCAAGGCGCTGATCTTATCTGGGGTGTTTTGTCATGAGCAAGCTGTCTCCCGCGCGCAAACTTGCGCTCGATGTGCTAATGGAGGCCGATCGCCGCGGCATGTATGCGCGTGACGTGCTGTCCTCTCGCGCATCGGCCAAGGCTATTGACCAGCGCGATTCCGCTTTTGCCGCCCGCTTGGCGCTGGGTGTGGCCGCTACGCAGGGTATTTTGGACGAGCTGCTCGACCAGTTTCTCGATAAGCCCAAAAAGGTCACGCCGCGTGTTCGCATGGCGCTTCGCATCTCGGCCTTTGAGATGCTCTACCTGCATACGCCTGGCCGCGTTGCGGTGAGTCAGGGCGTTGAGCTGGTGCGCAGCGGAGCTAAGTCTGCCGCCGGTTTGGCCAATGCCGTGCTGCATAAGGTCGCGGACAACGTTGAGGACTTTGCCACTGCGTCCGATGTAGACGAGTCTGAGCGACGCTTGGTTCGTCTGTCGCGCCTGATGGGTCTGCCGCGTTGGCTGTGCGCTCGTATTATGGCTTCGTTTGACACACCGGAGGGCGCGCTTAGCTTTGCCGGTAATCTGGCCCCCGCTCCGCTGGCCCTGCATGAGAACGCCTTTGCGACCAAGCCCGATCCGTATATCTCGCAGCTCGTCGCGCCTGTCTTCCCGGGCTGCCATGCCCCGGTTGATGCCCAGGTTACCGTTGCTTCGGGTGTGTTTGAGCGTGCTGCCGCGGTGGCATCTGATCTCAACGCGCAGCTTATCGCCACAGCTGGCACGCGCCCTGGTAGCTGCCTTGAGATTGGTGCCGGTCGTGGCACCAAGACCTATGTGATGATGTGCCAGGCCAAGCGTGCGGGCTATGAGCGTCAGCATACGGCGCTCGATCTGCATGATCGCAAGTGCGATCTGAATCTCGCTCGCCTGCATAAGGCGGGTATTACGGGTGTTCGTACGGTTTCGGGTGATGCCTGCGAGCTTGATGAGGTGCTCACATCGTTTGATGCCATGCTTGGCGAGCCGGTTAAGTTCGATACGGTGTTTATCGATGCGCCGTGCTCGGGCACCGGCACCATGCGTCGTCATCCCGAGATTCCCTGGCGCCTGACCGAGAACGATGTTACGACTGAGCTGCCCAAGCTGCAGCTGACGATGCTCAAGGAAGCAGCCGCGCGCGTTGCCGAGGATGGCGAGCTTATCTATGCGACGTGCTCGGTCTTTGATGAGGAGAACGCGCAGGTCGTGGATGCCTTCCTGGCCTCTCCCGAGGGCGCCGACTTTACCGTGGCGCCGCTCTCCGAAGCCCAAATTCTGCAGTTACCCGAGTTCGAACAAGCCAAGAAGCTTGTCTCCGTACGCCAAAACGACCGTGGACTTTTCCAAAGCGTCCCCGTAAACGCCGACTCCTACGACGGTCACTTCTGCGCCCGCCTGGTCCACAAGTAACAACTAAGTTGCGGTGAAATAGGGATTGAACAGCGGCTTCTAGCCGCCAAACAGTTCTTATTTCACCGCAACTCAGAAGGTCATGCGAGCGGAAATCGCAATAGCGGTAAAGAGTGGGAAAACAGCCCTGTTTCATACTTGCTGCTATCAAAAGTAGGGCGGATTACGGGGCTAGATTGGTGATGCCCGACCACAGCAAAAATGGCCTAAATAAAACCGCAGGTAGATGGTTTGTTGAAATTTGCAAATTACCGGAATGGATAGAGGTTGTCAATTCAGCCCCGTAATCCGGCAAAGTTTTGAAAAGCTACAAACTTAGCATCAGCCCGAAATCCGATCTAAAGAAAAGTTGCGGTGAAATAGTTCCCGTTTGGCCGTTGGATGGGCTGATTCAGGAACTATTTCACCGCAACTCATAGGGAAACCTGGGTAGCGGGGCCGCTTGTCACTAGTGGTTATGCGGGCAGTTGGCGCAACAGCCGCTGGTGGCGTTGGTGCTGGAGCCGCCGCTTCGCTGGTCGGTGTTGTAGAAACCGCTGCCTTCAAACTTGATGCCACTGGCCGAGAACGTCTTGGATGCCGGGGCGCCGCAGCTGGGGCATACGATCTCGGGCGTCTCGGACATGGGGTGCTCAACCTCAAACACGTTGCCGCAGCTCGTGCACTTGTAATCGTAGCGCGCCATAATACTTCCTTTTCAGCACAAAGCGGGCAGATCGCTCTGCCCGCAAAAATTCAAACAGCTGTAACTGTACCCTATATCGGGGGTTTTATCACGCTTCGCCCCAGAATCTATGAGTGTTGCGCAGGAGCTTCGCAGTTTTCTCCTCGGCTGCCGCAACGTCGGCCTCGTCAGCCTGCCATGTCCAGTTGCCCGTGGCCACGCCCGGTACGTTCATTCGTGCATCGTCGCCAAGCCCCAGCACGTCCTGCAACGGCATCATCACGAGCGGAGCATCGCTTGCCAGGGCATTGCCCATGAGCTCGCCTGCCAATGCAATGCCGCTCGGCTCGTCGCCGCCTGCAAAGGAGTGCGTGCACCAGCCGGCAAGCGTCGAGGTGTCGTGCGTCGAGGTGTACAGGATCTTGCCCGGTGTGGGATGAATTCCGCAGCGAACGTCGTAGTTGCTAAACTCCAGTACGTCCATGCCGGGGAAGCCACAGGTCGAAGCCATCGCGCGAACACCAGGCGTCAAATAGCCCAGGTCCTCAGCAATAAAGTTGAGCGGACCCAGCTCGTCGTAGGCCGTCTGGAACAGGTCCTTGCCCGGGCCAGCCAGCCAGCGGCCGTCGGCACAGGCCTTGCCGGCAGGGATGCTAAAGTAGCTGTGGAAACCCAGGAAGTGGTCCAGGCGCACGCGGTCGTAGAGCGCGAACGCACGACGCAGGCGATCCATCCACCAGCGATAGCCGTTCTTCTTCATGTGATCCCAACGGAAGGTGGGGTTGCCCCAGACCTGGCCCTCGGGTGCAAAGTTGTCGGGCGGCGCGCCCGAAATCTCAATCGCCTTGCCGGTGTCGGACAGCCAGAAGTTTTCGGGCTCGCTCCACGCGTCGGCCGAATCGTCCGAGACATACATCGGGATATCGCCGATGACCTCGATGCCCTTCTTGTGTGCATAGTTCATAAGCTCGCACCAGGCAAGGTCAAAGCGATACTGCATGTACGCCTGCAGCTCGGCCTCGTCGTGGAATCGCTTGTCATCGATCAGGTACTCGTTGTAGCGCGCGACATCCGCCGGCCAATCGTGGCGCGACAGACCCTCAAAGTGCTTCTTTACCGCCATGTAGACGCAGTACTTCTCGAGCCAGTCGGCGTTGCGATGTTTAAACGCCGTGTACAGCGGGTCGGCATCCTCGCCGCCGCGGGTCTTCCAGGTGACGAAGTCGGCGGCCAGCTCCTCGTGGCTCTCGGGCAGCAGGTCGATATTGCCTGCAAAGGCCGAGGGGCCGGCGTAGGGGGAGCGGAAGAAGTCCGTGGGATTGACGGGCAGGACCTGCCAGTAACGCATGCCCATGGCGGCCAGGTGGTCGATAAAACGACGCGTGGGCGCGCCGATTGTGCCGGGCTTGCCGTCATCGGTCGGCACCGAGGTGATATGGCACACGACGCCTGCGCCATGATCGAGCGGTTCCTGCAGGCGCTCCTCGGCATGGTGATAGATGATCGAAGAGCCCAACGGGTACAGGTCGAGCGTAACCGTGCGGTTGTGGATCTCGCATTCGTGGCCGCTGATCACGTCGCTTGCACATTCACCGAGCGCTGGAATCGTCACGCAGTGCGAATTGCGCAGGCTGCGGTTGATGATAACCGTCGCGGCCTCGCCGTCTTGGCCCGTGCGCGTGTAGGCCAAGACGTCGTCGTTGAGCGCAAAAGCCTTGATCTCGCCGTCGACCATAAACGGTAGAGCACGGCGCACGGCCGAGGCGTTTTTAAGGATGGCGAGTGTATCGAAGTCGTGCAATTGGTCCTTGGTCGGCATCGTGCGGCGGTTGCCCGGATCGGTGAGGCCCTCCAGGCCGTACTCATCGCCATAATAGATCGAGGGCACACCCGGGAAGGTCATCTGCATGAGCGTCGCCAACCAAAAGCGGCTCTTGGCCAGGCCCATGGAATTCTCGTTCAGGCGCCACTTGCTGCGCTCGCTCTCGGGCAGCTGCGACTCGTCGGGACCACCGCCGAGCACCGAGATGATGCGCGGACGGTCGTGGCTCGAAAGCAGATTGAGTGCGCAGGCCAGTGCCTCGCGCGGGTAGTTCTCGCGCAGGGTTTCGATATCCTCGGCTGCCTGGTAGGCGTTCTTGTAACCCATCAAAAAGCCGATGACCATGTCGCGGAAGGGGTAATCCATAGCAGAGTCAAGCTCGGAGCCCTGCAGGTAGCGGCGCAGATGGCCATAGCTGATCTTGTTGGAGGCGTCTTCCCAGACCTCGCCGAGCAGCAGCGCGTCGGGTTTCTCGGCGAGCACGGCCTTTTTGATCTCAGCCAGGAAGTCATCGGAAAGTTCATCTGCCACATCGAGTCGCCAGCCGTGGGCACCGGCGCGCAGCCATTTGCGAATCACGCCGTCCTTGCCCAGGAGCCGCTCGCGTACCAGCTCGGAGCTCTCGTTGATGGCGGGCATGTTGCCCACGCCCCACCAGCAGTCATACGAACCGTCCTCATGGAAGTAAAACGCATCGCGCCACGGCGAGTCCTCGCTCTGCCACGCACCGACGCCGGGATAATTGCCGTAGCGGTTAAAGTAGATCGAGTCGTCGCCCGTATGGTTGAAGACGCCATCCAGGATGATGGAAATGCCGAGCTTCTTGGCCGCCTCGCACAGCTCCGTAAAGTCCTGCTCGGTGCCCAGAATCGGGTCGATCTTGGTGTAGTCGGCCGTGTCGTAGCGGTGGTTGCTCGCGGCCTCAAAGATGGGGTTGAGGTAGATGGCCGTAAAGCCTAGCTCGGCAATGCGGGGCAGGTCATTTTGGATACCCTTGAGCGAGCCGCCGTAAAAATCCCAGGTCTTGATGGAGCCGTCTTCGGCACGCTCGTACTCGGGCGGTTCGTTCCAGTCCTCGACCATGCGGCGCTGGATTCCGTTGCGCGGCTTTTCGACCTCGGCCAGCGTGCGCTCGCGCCAGTTTTCGTCGCGGGCATAGCGGTCGGGGAAGATCTGGTAGACCATACCGCGCTCGTACCAGGTGGGACGGTTTTCGCGGTGCTTATAGACGGTAATCTGGAAAGACGGAACCTCGGCGTAGTCGTAGGTTACGCCCTCGCCACCGGTGCGACCCTGCGGTGCACCCAAACGGACCTCGGGCTGGCCCTCGATATTGCAGATAAAGCTGTACCAGATAAGACAGGGCTCGGTGCACTCAAGCTCTGCAGTAAATATGCCGTCGCCCTCGTGCGTCATGGGATACAGAGACTCACCGATTTCATCGACCCAGGTACGCAGTGTAAGCGTTGCCTGGTCGGGGTCGGCATCCTCCAAAATCACCGATAGCGAAACGGAAGTTCCAGTGGTCACAGCGCCAAACGGAGTACGAAACTGCGGCAGACGGCTGTTGTGAATCAATCTCATAATACGGTCCAGTTCAATAGAATCACGGCCTGCGGGCCATGGGCTTTACGCACAGGATATAAGTATATCTGTTGTACACAGGCTGTATAAACAACATCCGTTTACCATCGGCGAACGGTTGTCCTAGAAAATCGTTTTACCATCCATATTATCGCGATATTCGAAAAAGCCTATACCGATACTATTTGTAGCCAAACAAAAGTACATCGGTTTACTACGACGAATTGAATGATCTCAACCACGGTCAATTTGGTGATATTAAAACCGCAGGTAGAAGCGTTGCCAATTTCATAGAATACTCTCCGTGGTCGGCCAGAGCTATTTTGTCGTAGTAAACCGGCCCTCTTTTTAATACAGAAGTTCAACCAAGAAGAGGGCGCCTAATTGGGGCGCCCTCTTTTGCGTTGGATTAAGTTTTAATCGTCCAGACTAGTGACGCTTACGGGTGGCCGTTGCCTTACGGACGGAGGTCTTCTTGGTCGGAGCCTTTTCCTCGGCCGGAGTGGCGGGGGAGATCGGGGCCTCCTTGGCGGGCTCGGCCTTTGCCTTAGCCTTGGGAGCGGTCTTGACCTCGGCGACCTTCGGCGTCGGCTCGGCCTTTACTGCGGGCTTGTCCTCGTCCTTAGCCTCTGCCTTTGGAGCTGCAGCCTTGGTCGTGGTCTTCTTGGCCGTCGTCGTAGAGCGCTTGCGCGTGGTGGTCTTGGCGGCCGGCTTTGCCTCGACAGCTGCCTTGGCCTTGGGCTCGGAGTGCGCCTCCTCGACCTTGACGGTGGGCTTTGCAGCAGCCTTCGGGGTCGTCTTCGCGGCGGCCTTCGTCGTGGCAGCCTTGGACACCGTCGACTTCGTTGCCGTGGTCTTCTTGGCTGCCGTTGCCTTCTTGACGCTCGCGGTCGTCTTCTTGGCAGCGGTCTTGGCCGGAGCCTTTGCCGCGGGCTTGGCCTTTACCTCGGGAGCGACCTCGGCCTCGGCAGCTTTCTTGGCAGCGGCGGTCGTACGCTTGCGCGTAGTCGATGCCTTGGCAGTAGTTGCCTTAGCGGCGCTAGTCTTGCTAGCAGCGGCCTTCGTGGTCGTGGCCTTCTTAGCCGTCGTCTTGCGGGCCGTCGTCTTCTTGGCGGCAGGTTTCGACGCTGGCTTCACCTCAGGATCGACCTTAACGGGCTCGGCTTCAACCGGCATCTCCTCGGCCTTGGGCTCCTCAGCGGCAGCGGGCTCCTTAACGGTCGCCGCAGGCTCGGACTCTGCGGCAGCGGGCTCCTCGACAGTCGTCGCAGCCTCCACAGCCACCGGGCGCTCGATCTCCGGATGCATAAAGAAGTACAGGTCCAGATACTTATCGGCCGAGCGCGTCCAGCTAAAGTCCTGGCTCATAGCCTGCGTGACCAGCTGGTTCCAGGCCTCGCGGTTATCCCAGAACAGACGCGCCGCGCGGAATACGGCATCGCCCATCTCATCGCCGTTAAAGTTGGTAAACGAGAAGCCCGTGCCCTCGCCGGTAAACTCGTTATACGGCTGCACGGTGTCCTTCAGGCCACCGGTCTCGCGCACGATGGGCAGCGTGCCATAGCGCATGGCGATGATCTGCGACAGGCCGCAGGGCTCAAACTTCGAGGGCATCAGGAACATGTCGGCGGCAGCATACATACGCTGAGACAGCGCCGGATCGAACTCGATGCGCGCGGCCATGGTGCCGGGGTACTTGTCCTGGAAATAGCGCAGGCCGTCCTCGTAGTCGCGGTCGCCGGTGCCCAGCACCGCCACCTGCACGCCGCCGGCCAGGATGCGGTCGAGTGCGTACATGACCAGGTCCATGCCCTTCTGGCGCGTCAGGCGCGTGACCATCACCATGAGCGGACGGTCATCGCGAACCTCGAGCCCCAGCTCTTCCTGCAGCTTGGCCTTGCACACGGCCTTGCCGGAGCGGTCCTCCACGGTGTAGTTGGCGGCAATGCGCTTGTCAGTTGCTGGATCAAAGCCCGCAACGTCGATGCCATTCAAAATGCCCTGCAGCGCGTACGAACGCTCGCGCAGCACACCGTCCAGGCCCTCGCCAAATTCGGGCGTCTGGATCTCGTTGGCATAGGTAGGGCTCACCGTGGTGATGGCGTCGGCATAGCGCAGGGCGCCCAGCATGTAGTTGATGCTGCAGGCGTCGCAACGCAGCTGCGAGGCGGCCGCCGGAATATGTGCCACACCCAGGATGTCCTCCATTACGGTGTCGCTAAACTGGCCCTGGAACGCCACGTTGTGGATCGAGAACACGGTCTTGACGCGGTCGTACAGCGGCAGGCCCTGGTAGAACTCGCGCAAAAAAACGGGCGCCAGCGCTGTCTGCCAGTCGTTGCAGTGCAGGATGTCGCACTCAAAGCCCTCGGGCAGGTGCTGCAGGCTCTCGGTAATGGCCTTGGAGAAGAACGCAAAGCGCTCGCCGTCATCAAAGAAGCCGTACGGATAGTCGCGCGCAAAGTAGCGCTCGTTGTCGATGAACATATAGGTGACGCCGTCGTGCTCGAGCTTCTCGAGCCCGCAGTACTCGTTGCGCCAGCCCAGGCTCACGTAAAAGTCGGAGAAGTGCTCCATCTGCGCCTTGTACTCGTCCTTGATGGTGGCGTACTTGGGCACCATCACGATGACCTCGGCGCCGGCGCGCACAAGCGCCGCAGGTAGCGAGCCGGCCACGTCGCCCAGGCCACCGGTCTTCACAAACGGCGCGCACTCGGCCGAGGCAAACACGATCTGCATCTTTTTGCTGGAATCAGCCATATTGTCTCCCATGTTGCAATTCGAGAATAGCCGCCTGGCGCGAACCGGGCGGCTATTCTACATGTTACGAGCGATGTTGCGGTGCCAACGTTAACGTACGATCGTGGTATCGGAAGTTAACGGAGCCTTGCCCAGCACCAGGATGTTCTCGGGCGTGCCGCGAAGCTCGGTGTTGGTGGGAACCACGTTGTTCTTGTCCAGGATGGCGTTCTCAACGCGGGCGCCGCTCTTGATGATGCAGCTCTGGTTGATGATCGAGTTGGTCACCGAGGCGCCTTCCTCAACCACGACGCCGCGCGACAGGATCGAGTTGCGCACGGTGCCCTTGATGATGCAGCCGGCCGAGATGATCGAGTTGCACGCGTGGCTGCCGGTCGCGTAGCGCGAAGGCGGCACGTCGTGGGCCTTGGTCAGGATCGGGCGCTCGGGGTCAAAGAGCTGGTCGGCCACGGTCTGGTCGAGCAGGTCCATGCTGCGGCGATACAGCGACTTCTCGCTAAACACGCCCACGACCTCGCCCTTGTACTCGTAGCTGCACACGTCGATGTTGCCAAAGTCGCCCTGGAGCGCCTCGAGCAGGTCCAGATAGTCGGCGGCCTGGTAGTGGTCGATGATCTCGAGCAACGTCTCGCGGTTGACGATGCAGCAGTCCATAGAGGCGTTGTCGCCGTACACGACACCGGCGCTCACGCCCGTCAGGCGACCGTTCTCGTTGATCTGCAGCTTGGTCTCGTCATCGACGTTGCGCGTGGCCTTGCAGTACACCACGGTCATCTGGGCGCCGGAGTTCTCGTGCGCGTCGATGATGGTGTTGAGGTCCATGTTAAAGATGATGTTGGTGCCCATCATCACGACATAGGGCTTGTCCGAGCGCTGGAACAGCGTCTTGTTGGAGATGATGTCGCGCAGCAGGAAGCGTATGCCGCCCTTGGTGGTGCCATACGCGTTGCCAGGCACCATGAACAGGCCGCCCTTCTTGCGGTCCAGGCCCCAGTCCTTGCCCGAGCCCACGTGGTCGATCAGGGAACGGTAGTTACCCGGCATGACGACACCGACGGTCTTGATGCCGGCATTCATCATGTTGGACAGCGGAAAGTCGATCAGGCGGTAGCGACCCAAAAACGGGACGGACGCGATGGGGCGGTCCTTGAGCAGCACGCTGCCGTAGGTCGAAGAGTAGTTAGCGGTGATATAACCGATGGCCTTGCGATTGATCATCGGATCATTCCCCCTTCCCGATAACGACGTCATTTCCAACGACGGCCGTATCCTTGGTGGTATCGACAGAGCCGAGCTTCACGCCCTCTTCGACCGTGGAGTTCTCGCCCAAAATAGCGCGGCAGATGTGCGCGCCGCTCTTAACGTGCGCACCCGGCAGCAGTACGGAATCCTCGACCACGGCGCGCTCCTCGATGATGACATCGGTCGAAAGGATCGAGTGGCGAGCGGTGCCGTAGATCTTGCAGCCGTTGGAGACCAGGCAGTCGTCCAGGCGACCATCCGGACTAATGTAGTGCGGCGGTCGCGTGGTGATGTTGGACATGATGGGGAAGTGCTTGTCAAACAGATCGAACTCGGGGTTGTTGCCCAACAGGTCCATCGAGGTCTCGTGGAAGCTGGCGATAGTGCCGACGTCCTTCCAAAAGCCGTGGAACTCGTAGCTGTACAGGCGCTTGCCCTCGCCGAGCAGCTTGGGGATGATGTCCTTGCCAAAGTCGTGGCTCGAACGCTGGTCCAGAGTGTCCTCCTCGAGCGCCTCGATCAGTACGTCGGCCGAGAAGATGTAGATGCCCATGGATGCGAGGTTCGAATCGGGTTTATCGGGCTTCTCGGTAAACTTGGTGATGCGGCCGTCCTCGGGGTCGGTGGTCAGGATGCCAAAGCGGCTGGCCTCCTCCCACGGCACGGGCATAACGCTCACCGTGAGGTCGGCGTTGTTCTCAATGTGCGTCTTGAGCATCTTGCGGTAGTCCATGCGATACAGGTGATCGCCCGAAAGAATCAGGACGTACTTGGGGTCGTTGGCCTTGATGTAGTCGAGGTTCTGCGTAATAGCGTCGGCCGTGCCCGCATACCAGGCGCCACCGGTCTGCGTCTCGTACGGCGGCAGGATCGACACGCCGCCGTCGCGGCTGTCCAGATCCCACGCCTCGCCGGAGCCCACGTAGGCATGAAGCAGGTAGGGGCGATACTGCGTCAGAACGCCCACCGTGTCGATGCCCGAGTTGGAGCAGTTGGAGAGCGAAAAGTCGATAATGCGGAACTTGCCACCAAAGCTAACCGCCGGCTTGGCGATCTTTTGGGTGAGTGCCCCCAATCGGCTGCCCTGTCCTCCTGCGAGGAGCATCGCGATGCATTCTTTCTTACTCATCGATTTCTCCTTCTGTCATCGATGTTTCTAACCCATTAGCGGTGGGCACGGCTCCTGGTCGCGCCCACCGAATAATGCCGTGCGGCAAAGAAGGGAACTCGCGCGCCTTTACGCGTGCCAGATCTCGTCTCGATACTCGCGAATGGTGCGGTCGCTCGAGAACCAGCCGCTCGAGGCGGTGTTGAGCAGCGCCTTGCGGTTCCAGGTCTCCTGGTTGCCGTAGCTGTTCGTGAGCTTCTCCCACGCATCCACGTAGCTGCGGAAATCGGCCATAACCAGGTCGGGGTCGTTGTTGTTCATAAGCTCGTTGTAAATGCTCTCGAAGTTGCCCGAAAGGCCCGCAAAGGTGTTGTCCTTGAGCTCGTCCATCACGCGGCCCAGACGCTCGCGGTCGCCGTTGAGGGTATCCCATGCAAAGTAGCTGTTGGATGCCCAGAGCTGCTCGACCTCGGGAGCGGTCAGGCCAAAGATGGCCTCGTTCTCGCGACCGGCCAGGTCGGCAATCTCGATGTTGGCGCCGTCGAGAGTGCCCAGCGTAATGGCACCGTTCATCATGAGCTTCATGTTGGACGTGCCCGAGGCCTCCTTGCCGGCCGTGGAGATCTGCTCCGAGATCTCGGCGGCAGGGTAGATGAGCTGGGCGTTGCTCACGCGGAAGTTGGGGATAAAGCAGACCTTCATGACCTCGTTGACGCGGGCGTCGTTGTTGATGACCTCGGCGACGGAGTTAATGAGGCGGATGGTCTCCTTGGCAAAGGTGTAGCTCGAGGCAGCCTTGCCGCTAAAGATGAAGGTCGTCGGCGTCACGTGGAAGTTGGGATCGGCGATGCGACGGTTGTAGATGTCCATCACCTTCATGATGTTCATGAGCTGGCGCTTGTAGGCGTGGAAGCGCTTTACCTGAACATCGAAGACGGTGTTGGGGTCGATGACCAAACCGGTCTCGGCCTTAACGTAGGCGGCCAGGCGCTCCTTGTTGGCGCGCTTGGAAGCACCCACGGCCTTCAGGAACTCGGTGTCGTTCTGGAAACTTTTAAGCTTTTCCAGCTCAAAGGCGTCCTTGAGCCAGCCATCGCCAATGGCATCGGTGACGAGCTTGGCGTAGGTGGGGTTGGCCTCGGCAAAGAAGCGACGATGCGAGATGCCGTTGGTCTTGTTGTTGAATTTCTCGGGTGTCAGGGCATAGAAGTCCTTGAGCACGATGTTCTTGATGATGTCGGAGTGGATCTTGGCCACGCCGTTGACGCTGTGGCTGCAGATCACGGACAGGTTGGCCATGCGAATCTCGCCGTCCCACAGGATGGCGGTCTGGCGCAAACGCTCCTGCCAGCCCTCCTGGGTGGTGTCGAACGACTCGTGCCAACGACGGCTGATCTCATCGATGATCTGATACACGCGGGGGAGGAGCTTGGAGAACGTGCCGATGGGCCACTTCTCCAGAGCCTCGGGCAGGATGGTGTGGTTGGTATAGCTCACGACCTGCGTCACGATGTTCCAGGCGTCATCCCACTCAAGCTTCTTCTCGTCGATCAGGATGCGCATGAGCTCGGGTCCGCACATGGCGGGGTGGGTGTCGTTGGTGTGGATGGCCACAAACTGCGTCAGCAGCTCCCAGTTTTCGCCATGCTCCTTCTCAAAGGTGTCGAGCAGGCTGTAGATGCCGGCCGAAACAAACAGGTACTCCTGCTTCAGGCGCAGCAGACGGCCGTGCTCGCCGGCGTCGTTGGGGTAGAGGATGGCGCTGATGGCCTCGGCCTCGGCACGCTCGGCATCGGCCAGGGCATAGTCGCCGCGGTTGAAGGCCTCAAGGTCAAAGTGCTCCTCGACCGGCTCGGCGGCCCAGACGCGTAGCTTGTTGACGGTCTCGCCGGCATAGCCCACCACGGGGATGTCATAAGGAACGGCCAGGATATCCTGCGTGTCCACCGTGCGGTAGAACGTGCGGCCGTTCTCCTCAAAGCCCTCGACGCGGCCACCAAACTTAATGGTCACGGCCTTGTCCTGACGACGGACCTCCCAGGGATAGCCGTGAGTGAGCCACTCGTCGGTGGCCTCGACCTGGCTGCCGTTGACGATTTCCTGCTTAAACAGGCCGTAACGGTAGCGCATGCCGTTGCCGTAGCCGGCAATGCCCTCGGCTGCCATGGAATCCAGGAAGCATGCGGCCAGACGGCCCAGGCCACCGTTGCCCAGTGCCGGATCGGGCTCCTGGTTCTCGATGACGGACAGGTCAAAGCCCATGTCGTCGAGAGCCTCGGCGACCATATCGCGCACGCCAAAGTTGAGCAGGTAGTTGTCGAGCAGGCGGCCGATCAAAAACTCGATCGAGAAGTAGTACACGCGCTTCTTGCCCTCGGCGGTGACGCGGGCGTCACTCTTGGTGGCAACGGTGCGTGCCTTCTCGGCCACGAGCTTTGCCAGGGCGTTAAAGCGGTCCAGGTCGCTGGCGGCCTCGACGCTCTTGCCGCTGATGCTCATGACGGCATCGCGATAGAGCTCGGTAAACTCCTGCTTGTTGTCGAAGATCTTATTCATACGTTCCTTTCCCCCGGGGATGTTTCTCCCGGAACGGTTATGACTTGTATCCTACGCCCCCGCGGGGCGGGTAATTGCAGTGGTAACGCCTTTGTTACGCTTTCTTGGCAGGAGCCTTAACAGCAGCTGCCTTAGTCTTGGGGGCAGCCTTTTTGGTGGCTGCCTTTTTGGCCGTGCTGGACTTGGCCGAAGCCTTGGCAGCAGACTTGGCAGCCTTCGCCTTAGCCGGAGCCTTCTTGTCGGCCGCGGGCTTGGGCTTTACCGAGGACGCACGCTTGCGCGTCGCCTTCTTGGGCGCCTCAACCACGGGCGGCTTGTAGCTGCTGGGACCGCGGCGTTTAAGCACCACGCCCGCCAGGCCGGGCACCTTCATCTCGATGGAGTCCATCTGCCCGTTCCAGGGATAGGGCTCGCTCGAGCAGGTGTAGGGCTCCTCACCGGCGTATCCACTGCCGCCGAACTCAGGACGGTCGGAATCAAAGATGACATCCCAGTCACCCTCGCGCGGCACGCCCACACGGAAGCTCTCGTAGCTCGCCGGGTCAAAGTTGATCAGGATCACCAGGTCGTCATCGACGTCCTCGCCCTGGCGCACAAAACTCACGATGGACTGCTTGGAGTTGTCCGCGTCGATCCAGGTAAAGCCGTCGTCGGTGTAGCCGCGCTCGTACAGGGCGGGCTCGGCGGTGTACAGATGGTTGAGCGCCTTGATGAACGCCTGATGATGACGGTGGGTCTCGTACTCCTCGGTCAGGAACCACTGGATGGACTCGTAGTAGCGCCACTCAATAAACTGGCCGATTTCGTTGCCCATAAAGTTGAGCTTGGCACCGGGGTGCGTCATTTGGTAGAAAGCGAGCGTGCGCAGGCCGGCAAACTGGCGCCACCAGTCGCCCGGCATGCGGCCGATCAGCGAGCACTTGCCGTGCACGACCTCATCGTGGCTCAACGGGCAAATAAAGTTCTCGGTAAAGGCGTACATGATGGAGAACGTGAGCAGGCCGTGGTTGCCGGGGCGCCACGGAAAATCGGTCTGCATGTAGTGCAGGGTGTCGTTCATCCAGCCCATGTCCCACTTGTAGTGGAAGCCCAGGCCGCCGTCCTGCGGCGGGTAGGTCACGAGCGGCCACGCGGTGGACTCCTCGGCCATCATCATCACGTCGGGGAAGTGGGCCTCCACGGCGCAGTTGACCTGGCGGATAAACGCGCTGGCGTCCAGGTCCTCCTCGGTACCGTACTTGTTGAACTTCTTTTGGCCCGGATCGTCGATGCCAAAGTTGAGGTACAGCATGCTGGACACGCCGTCCATGCGAATGCCGTCAACGTGGAAGTTCTCGAGCCAGTACAGCACGTTGGAGACCAGGAAGGAGCGGACCTCGCCGCGGGCGAAGTCGAACTTGTGCGTGCCCCAGTTGGGGTGAATCTCGTGCTCAAACAGCATGTGGCCGTTAAAGGTGGCTAGGCCGTGGGAGTCGGCGCAAAAACCACCGGGCACCCAGTCCATGATCACGCCGATGCCCGCCTCGTGGCATGCATCGATAAAGTGCATGAGCTGCTGCGGGTTGCCGTAGCGCGACGTGGCGGCGTAGTAGCCGGTCGTCTGGTAGCCCCAGGAGCCATCGAAGGGATGCTCCATAAGCGGCATGACCTCGATATGCGTGTAGCCCATGTCGCGCACGTAGTCCACGAGCTCCACCGACAGGTCGTCATAGGTGTAGAACTCGCCGCGCTGCGCGGGGAAGGGATCCATGGGGCCGGGGTAATTGCCGTACTCGTCGGGTTCGCCCTGCGGTGCGTCGCCGTGGCGCTTCCACGATCCAATATGCACCTCGTAGATGTTAAGGGGCTGCGACATGTGGTTATGGCCGGCGCGGCGCTTGAGCCATGCGGCGTCGTTCCACTGGTACCCATCGAGGGTCCACAGTACGCTCGCGGTACCCGGAGGGCACTCGGCCTTAAAGGCATACGGATCGGCCTTGTAGAGCTTTTCGCCCTCGTTGGTCTCGATAAGGTATTTATAGAGCTGACCCTGCTCGGCGCCAGGAATAAAGCCTTCCCAAATAGCGCTCGTATGCACGGGCACCAGTGGGTTGGCTTGCTCATCCCAGTCGTTAAATTCACCAATGACATGGACGCTCTTTACGTCGGGAGCCCAAACGCAAAAACGCCAGCCGCGCGTACGGTTCTGCGTGTCGGGATGCGCGCCCATCTTTTCCCAGCTGCGCTCCCACATTCCAATGCCAAACAGGTAGACATCGTCCTTGGAGAGCTCCGGTGCGTGCGGAGCCGGTTTGCGGGTTGCGGGCTTTTTAGCCGTTGGCTTTAGCTTTGTATCGCTCACGTTTGATCCCATCATGACGCGGCAGCGTGTTGCCTTGGTGACTAGATGCGAAAGGTCCAAGGCTGCACGAATCGAAGGGACGGCGAAGTTTCTGTGATTCGTTCCACCTCGCGTGCTCGGTGGAACTTTCGGCAGAAACTACGATAACACCTGTGCGTTAGTTTTATGGACGAAAGCGGATTTGCGGGGGCGTTTAATCGGTAAGCGACATGTTTATACCACTGGCAGAATTGCCGTGGTAAAACTCTTGACAGTTTTACCAATTAGGGTTTCAAAATTGTTAGGCTTACGTTTGGTAAAACGTTTTTAGCAGGTTGTTTACCATTTGACATCGAAAGGTTCGTTTATGTCCCATACCGCCGCTCCCAAGGTTGCTTTTATTTTCGATTGCGACGGCACACTGGTTAATAGCACCCCCGTTTGGGCCTATGCCCAGCCCGAGTTATTGCACCGTCACGGGATTGACGTGACCGTGGATGACTTTGCCCAATTTGAGCACCTGTCGCTGGAGGACGAGTGCCAGGCCTACCACGACACGTGGGGCATTGGCACGAATGGCGAAGAGTTGTATCGCGAACTGAGCGATATCCTGATCGATGGGTACTCCAAGGTGCCGCCGCGCGACGGGCTCCTGGCATTTTTGAAGCAGGCGCAGGAGGCCGGTATTGCCATGTGCGTTGCCACGTCCACGCCGGCCGAGCTGGTGCAGTCCGCGCTCGCTGGTGCCGGTCTCGATGCTTACATGGAATTTGTTACCACGACGGGTGAGGCAGGACGCTCCAAACAGTTCCCCGATGTGTACGAGCTGGCGCTGCGCCGCCTGGAGGAGCGCCATGGGCACAAGTTTGAGCGCGCTTGGGTGTTTGAGGACGCCGTCTTTGGCCTAAAGAGCTCTGGCTCCGCCGGCTTTAAGCGTGTAGGTATTTATGACCCGCATGGCCGCATGAAGCGCGACGATGTGCGCGCCAACTGCGATATCTTTATCGACAGCTACGAGGAGCTTGACCTGGCCCGCGTGCTTTCGTTTGAGGGATAGGCGAGGGCTGTGGCTTGCAAGGTATTAGTTGTCTGCGGCTCGCCCGTGGTGGCGAGCACAGATCTGTTGCGTAGGCTAGCAGGGGAGTGCGACCACGTTGTCGCCGTGGACCGCGGGCTCGACGCACTGCTGGGCGCTGGCCTGGGCTGCAACGTATATGTGGGGGATGCCGACACGGTGAGCGACGCGGGTCGTGCGTTGGTCGATGCCGCCGAAGCCTTTGAAGTGGAGCGCCACGACCCGTACAAGGACTATACCGATCTGGCGCTGGCGCTCGATTCCGTCCGTCGTCGCTGGCCGGGTGCCGAAGTGGTTGCGACCTGCGCCACCGGCGGCCGTCCAGACATGGCTCTTTCCGTACTGGGGCTGCTCGCGGGCTACGATGACGCCCCAGTCTGGATTGCCGAGGACAAGGTTGTCGCCCGCATCCTTCGCGCAGGCGAATCGTGGACCATCGAAGGCTCCGAAGGCAAGACGTTCTCCATCATCGCCGTTGCCCCCAACACCGAGGTAAGCGAACACGGCCTAGAATGGGAGCTAAATCACAGCCCCCTGGGACTACTGGCTGACACCGGCATCTCCAATGTCGTTAGGGGTACGGCCAAGATCCAAGTCCATCAAGGCGTTGCGATCGGCTATTTGCTGGCGTGAGGGTTTTATCGGGACTGGGCTGAATTGGCTAATTTTGGCAACGCAAAAAAGGGTAAGTAAAATAAGTGGTTGGAAGTTGTTAAACGATTGTTTGGTTTCCGCAAACGGGATTCCGTTAAATCCAACCACTTATCTAACAACCCGCTCGTATGCAAATCCAACCACATACTTAACAACTTTGCTTTTCGATTAAAGGCCTGAAGTCCACCACGCCTTGGCGGGAAAGTCCTTTCCCCGTCGAGTATTCTCGATCGCGCCCGGGGTTTTCCTCGACGAATTTCCACACACCCTTTGCTATGAGAGAGATGAGCCCTTCAAGCTTGACGACGCAATCGAACTCGCAGTCTTGTTGGCTTCCATAGCCGATTCCTTTATGCCCATAACTCGCGATTATCCCGCGCGCATCGCCCTGAACGCAAACCCCGATGGCTTTGTAGGGGCTATACGCTTCGCCCCTTCCCTCGATGACCGACGACCCCGCATGGATCACCGCGCAGCGAAGCTGATAGAGATCCGATGCCGTAAAGATGCCTCGATCCTCTATCGTCTCAAACCCCTCTTTTATCTCATCTGGGCGCTTCTCGCCCTTGCGCGCATTGGTCATTTTTCTCCCATCGTTCGGGAGCTCCAGGTACTCCTTGCACCATTTTCGGTAATCCGTCCCGTCGATGTTTGCGCATACGTCTGGGATGGTTACTACGAGAGTCAAAGCGGCGAGCAGCAGCCCTGCGTCGAAGGCTTTTTCGCACTCTTCCACAAGTCTGCTGGGCGTACGGCAGACGACGGTGGGGAACCCGTATTCGTTGTCGCTGCATTTTAAACACGTAGAGGGCATGGGCTCCCAATCGGCAATTGCTGCTATGTTCATAACACCTCGCCCGTTTCTGCGTCGATTCTCAGATCTGTCCTCGGTTCGATAAACTCATCCACCATCTCGTCGTCGCGGTCGGGCTCGGTCACGAAGAGCGGTTCCGGGACGTCGATGCGCGGGCCAATCGTCAGGCTGCTGCACGCGATGATGCAATTGAGATGCGGCTCGGCAGTCCCAGTAGTGAAGGCGGGGCGTAGCACTTCGCGCACGTAGTTGACGATACCCAAAATCTCGTTCACGTAGTCGAACGCGAACTTCTCGGCCATGGTCGGTCCTCCCTGGCAAAGACGATTTCAACCAGAGATTTTATAACTTCATCGAGCTGCTCCGCTTTAAATCCAACCATTGGCTTAACAAAATGGTAGGAGACTTTTTCAACCAGAAAAACTAATAAACCCAGCAAGTTATTTTCATACCCGCCAAAATAGCTAATTCAGCCCCATCCCAGGAAAACCCGTAAGATACGACAATCAATCAAAATTCCCCCTTGCATCAAGCAAAACATTCCCCTATAGTATCTCCTCGTCACGGGGGCGTAGCTCAGCTGGGAGAGCGCTTGACTGGCAGTCAAGAGGTCAGGGGTTCGATCCCCCTCGTCTCCACCATCGTGAATGTTAAGGGCTTCGGAATACCGAAGCTTTTTTTCATGCCAAAATACCTCACGCCGCAAGCCGCACCTACGCCTACAAAAAGTTGCACAATTTATTTCCCGTATCTGTACATAGTTTGTTAGCCAAACGCAATTACCAGTGCAGCTCGCGGCTCCAGTTGGGCTTCAGGAACGCTCCCAATTATTGCCAGCACCCCAATAACCTGCGCCAACGTGAACAACTTCCCAAAACAACCCCCTTAAGCACGTCAAATGAACGATATGTTGTCCAGCGCAGCCCAAATCAGTTTCACTAACAGCTTATGCTAGTATATCTAACGTTACATGAGTTCAACTGTGCTCACGGCTCTAGCAAGTCACAAAGCACAGGGTCGATCAGCATCCGGCCGTAACGGCGGTGCTAGAAACACCACGAGCTCCAATAAAGATGCCATGCAACGTTAATTATTTGCATTGAGTTAATTCGAGGATGCATTTAATTGTTTGTGTGTCAAAGCGTAGCAGTCCTACAGCTGTTTGCGTGCGGTCCAGTTTTGTACCCGTTTGACTGGTTCGCACGCAGCCAGCTGGAGACGCGGTCATTTTGCGATACACGTCCGCGTCTCTAGCAACTGCACTTATACATACCGTTCACGGTGGGGCAGAGCCACGTGCTTGTCTTACTGGGCTCAGGGTTTGAATATGGAGCGCCTTCGCGCACAAGCGCCCTGGCGAAGCCATATCCAAATCACGTGAGCCATACGTAAGAAAGCAAGGGGGTGGTGCTCGTGTGGTATGTAATCCAGGTCATTAACGGTCGCGAAGACGTAATGCGTGAGCGCATTGAGCACATGGTGCCGGCTGTCGCCATGCAGGAGCTCTTTTATCCCCAATATCAAACCGAGATCAAGGTACACGGCGAATGGGTTAATACGACCAAGCCACTCTTTCCCGGTTATCTAATCTGCGATACGGCAGATCCCCGCACCGTGCAACAGTATCTGCTACGTATGGACGACTTTGCCCGGATGCTTTCCCAGGACGGTCAGTTTGTGCCGCTCGCAAAAGAAGAGGTTCAGCTTATTGGCGGCTTTACACATAGGGGAGACCGCGTAGTGCCCATGAGCGAGGCCTTAAAAGACGGCGACCAGGTCGTAGTGACGGCAGGTCCGCTGCTGGGCCACGAAGGCCTTATCAAAACCATTAACAGACGCAAGAGCACTGCTTATTTGGAGCTCGACCTGTGCGGCCGATGCGTAACCACCCGCGTTGGCCTTGCAGTGCTTTCAAACGAGCAGCGCGTCATGCGCAACCTCAAAAAGGCGATCGCCTAGCTGCTGGCGACCGCTGCACAGAACAGGGAGGATCCCCGACCTGGGGACAAAGTGTTGGAAGAGAACGAGTCAGATAAAACTCAATTAGTAACGGATGCGCCCGCGGGGGCGGCGCTGATTGCTCAGGCGATGGACCGGCGTGAGGGCGCCGGTCGCTACAAGGCCATGCAATCCATCATGGACTGGGATCGCTCGCGCCTTGTCTATAGGGCCGTGAAGCGCACGTTCGACATCGTGTTCAGCGGTGTCGTGCTCGTTGCCATCGCCATTCCCAGCGTGGTACTAGCGGCGCTCATCCGCCTGGAGAGCGAGGGCAGCCCCTTCTACAGCCAGATCCGAGTGGGACAGACCCGCCCCGACGGGAGCCTGACCACCTTCCGCATGTGGAAGTTCCGTTCCATGTACAAGGACGCCGACGAGCGCCTCGCCGAGCTCAAGGGGCAGAACGAGATCGCTGGCGCCATGTTCAAGATGAGGGAGGACCCCCGCGTCACCAAGATCGGGAAGTTTATCCGCAAGCACTCCATCGACGAGTTCCCGCAGTTCCTGAACGTGTTCCTGGGCCAGATGTCCGTCGTGGGCCCGCGCCCGCCGCTGCCCAACGAGGTGGCCGAGTACACCGAGTTCGACCTGCAGCGCCTTGCTGTGAAGCCCGGGATTACCGGGCTCTGGCAGGTTACGGAGCGCAACTCAACCGGTTTTGATGGCATGGTCCGCCGGGACCTTGAATACATAGCCAAGCGCGGAATACTCATGGACTTCAAGATCGTCCTTCTAACTGTTCTGGAGGTCTTTAACGGGAGCGATGCGTACTAATGCCTAACCTTAATACCCGATTCGAATCGGAGAAGAAAATGAAGATTGCCGTCGCCGGAACCGGCTACGTCGGCCTGTCCCTCGCCGTCCTGCTCTCGCAGCACAACGAGGTGCACGCGCTGGACATCGTGCCCGAGAAGGTCGCGAAGATCAACAACTTCGTGTCGCCCATCCAGGACGACGAGATCGAGCGTTTCCTGGCGGAGGCCAAGGTGGGGGAGCGCGAGCTCGACCTGCACGCCACCGTCGACGTGGCCGAGGCCTACACGGGCGCCGACTACGCCGTCATCGCCACGCCGACCAACTACGACTCGGACAGGAACTTCTTCGACACTTCCTCCGTCGAGGCCGCCATCGCCGCCGTGCGGTCGGTTAACCCGGACGCCTGGATCGTCATCAAGTCGACGATCCCCGTCGGCTACACCGCGGGCCTGCGCGAGAGGCTGGGCGACAGCAAGATCTTCTTCAGCCCGGAGTTCCTGCGCGAGAGCAAGGCGCTCTACGACAACCTGCACCCCAGCCGCATCGTGGTGGGCGCGCCCAAGGAGGACGCCGAGGCCGTCGCAGCGGCCGAACGCTTCGCCGGCCTGCTCGCTCAGGGCGCCGACCCCGCCGAGCTGGAGCGCGTGAACGCCGACGGTACCGCGGGCATCCCGGAACTCGTGCTGGGCACCACCGAGGCCGAGGCGGTCAAGCTCTTCGCCAACACCTACCTGGCCCTCCGCGTCGCCTACTTCAACGAGCTCGACACCTACTGCGAGGTCCGCGGCCTCAACACCCGCGACGTAATCGACGGCGTGTGCCTGGAGCCGCGCATCGGCTCCCACTACAACAACCCCAGCTTCGGCTACGGCGGCTACTGCCTGCCCAAGGACACCAAGCAGCTGCTGGCCAACTACAAGGACGTGCCCCAGAACCTGATCGAGGCCATCGTCGAGGCCAACCGCACCCGCAAGGACTTCGTCGCCGACGAGGTGCTGCAGATGGTGTGGGACCGCGTCTACGAGGGCAGGGAGAAGCCGGTCGTGGGCGTGTACCGCCTGACAATGAAGTCAAACTCCGACAACTTCCGCGCGAGCTCCATCCAGGGCGTCATGAAGCGCGTGAAGGCCAAGGGCGTGCCCGTGGTGGTCTACGAGCCCACGCTGGACGCGCCGGAGTACTTCGGCTCCGAGGTCACGCACGACCTGGAGGCCTTCAAGGCCGGCTGCGATGTGATCGTTGCCAACCGCTGGAGCGACGAGCTCGTTGACGTGGCGGATAAGGTATACACTCGCGATTTGTTTAAGAGGGATTAGTTCATGACGGGGTGTCGCAAGGACATAAAAGTGTGCTTTGCTGCGTCATCTGGTGGGCATCTGGAGCAGTTACTTGCGCTTAAGCCTTTGATGGAGCGCTACGACAGTTTCATCCTCACCGAGAAGACTGCCTACGATGCCAAGCTACCTGTGCGGGCTCGCTATGTGCACCAGGTGAATCGACACGAGGCAAGCTTTCTTCCTCGAATGGCGTTCAATGCCGTGACGTCTCTTCGTTATTGGTTCGCTGAACACCCCGACGTGATTGTGTGTACGGGGGTACTGGCTACCATACCGTTTTGCCTGATCGGGCATGCAATGGGCGCTAAGCTTGTGTATGTCGAGTCTTTCGCGAAAACTGACTCACCAACCATGACGGGAAAGCTGCTGAGCAAACGCGCCGATCGTTTTTACGTGCAGTGGGAGTCGATGCTATCCGTGTACCCCAATGCCCGCTTTGTCGGCGGCGTGTACTAGGGAGGTGGTCGCATGATATTCGTTACCGTAGGCTCCCAGAAGTTCCAATTCGACAGATTGGTCAGGGCGGTAGATGCTCTCGTTGCGAGCGGTGTTGCTGAGGATGGAGCTTTTGCTCAGACGGGTGTGTGCACTTACATTCCTGAGTATTTGGAACACGAGGCATTTCTCGATCGTGATTCCTTCCGCGTTCATATGGATGCTTGCGATGTCGTGGTAACCCATGGAGGTACCGGCGCCATCATCGGCGCCGTTAAGGACAACAAGAAAGTCATCGCTGTTCCGCGTCTAGCAAAATACGGCGAACATGTGGATGATCACCAGATTGAGATTGTTCGACAGTTCGGGGACATGGGGCTGATTGAGCCGTGTATGGACCCTGCCGACCTGCCCGCCGCTTATGCGCGGGTGCTTTCCAAGGATTACCTGCCCTATAAGAGCAACGCGGCGCGGTTCTGCGCCGACCTTTCCGATTACATCGATGGCGTTGGAGGCGTACGATGAAACTTAAGAAAAGATTCGCGCTTTCTCTGAGGAACAACTTGCGCTTTATCCCCGACGAGGATTTTATTCGCATGTGCTTCAGAGCAAAGCTGCACTATAAGCTCGATCTTGATCATCCCAGGACCTTTAATGAGAAGCTCCAGTGGTGCAAGCTGCATTATCACAATCCAGTCTTGACCACGCTTGTTGACAAGTTTGAAGTGCGATCCTTTGTAAGGGAGCGTATCGGCGATGAGTACCTTGTTCCGCTTTATGGCGTCTACGATTCGGTGGAAGAAATCGACATTGATGAGTTGCCGGAAAAGTTCGTGCTGAAGTGCACTCACGACTCGCAGAGCACAATCGTGTGTACGGACAAATCAATATTCGATTTTGAGGTCGCTAAGAAACGCCTGCGTACTGCACTTCAACGGAACTGGTACTGGCAGGGTCGGGAGTGGGCCTACAAGGATATAGCTCCTCGTGTGGTTGCCGAGGCGTACCTCGACGAACCGGGTAGGCAGACCCCGACTGACTATAAGTTCTACTGCTTCGATGGTAAGGCGGCGCTCGTGCAGACCGATGCCGATCGCTTTACCGCGCACGATATGCAGTATTTCACTCCATGCTGGGAGCAACGTGGAGACATCAATCACGAAGTATCCAATCGTAAACCCACTGAAAAGCCCGAGAACTACGATTTGATGCTCAGACTTGCTGAGACGTTGGCGTCGGATCTTCCGCATGTACGAGTCGATCTTTACAACATCGCGGGCAATCCTTTCTTCGGCGAGATGACTTTTTACACCGGGGGCGGTTTCGACCCCTTCTACGCTGATGAGAAGCAGCCGGACAGGCTCGATTGCGAGCTCGGAGAGCTATTCGTTTTGCCTAAGCAGAATTCGTAACTGCGAATGTAACGGCGTAGGTAGTGTTATCTAGCGAGTGTGGATAATCCCGAGAAGAACATGGTCCAGACTCCGCCCGATCTAATTCACTCAGTAAGCCCTGGCTTACATCAAAGATTGCATTTGGAATGAAAGATAGAAATCCCATGGGCTTGGAACATTCAAGAACATGTTTCGAAAAGCGAATGATTGCCCTGGATTATGCTGCAGAAGCCTGGTTGCTGCTCTACGGTGAGGTAGCCAAGTGAACGTCTGCATGATTACATACAATCTCGTCAATAATGGCATTGGCAAGGTAGTGCTCACATATTCGTTCGAACTTATCCGGCATGGGCACACGGTGACCTTGCTCGTCGGTGGTCCATGCGAACAAGAGAAAGTTGATGAGGCCGTAGCTCACGGCATCGCGGTCACACAGCTTCCCGATAAGAGGTCCGACACCCTTGGCTATTTCGAGGCGCTGAGCAAAGCCCTCGACGAGGGACAATTCGACATCTGCCATGTCCACGGCAACAGTGGTATGGTCTTCCCTGAGTTGGTTATAGCAAAGTGCTCCCGTGTTGTAGTGGTGGCCTGCCACTGTCACAGCACGGGATGCGAACATCCCGTGCTGCACAGGGTGCTGAGGCCTTTCGTGCCTCGACTTTGCGACTGCATGTTCGCGTGCAGTGACGAGGCGGGCAAATGGCTTTTTGGAAATGCGGGCTTTTCCGTCATCCCTAATTCTTTCGACCTTGACAAGTTCAGGTTCGATCCGCAAGCTCGCCTCGAGCTGCGCAGAGCCTACGGTATCGACGAGGACGTCTATATTCTTGGCAACGTGGCGAGGTTGAACCCCGAGAAAAATCATGCGTTCCTAATCAAGGTTTTCGAGGCATTTCATGCTGAGAACCCCGAATCGATTCTGATGATTGCTGGCGGGGGACCTGGAGAGAAGGATGTTAGGGCCTTGGTTGAGGCATCGCCTGCCCATGATTCTATTATGCTGCTTGGCAACGTAAAAGACCCAGCCAAGCTCTATTCGGCGATGGATTGCTTTGTGTTTCCCTCGATTCACGAGGGACTTGGTATCGTCCTCGTGGAGGCACAACTCGCCGGCCTTGAATGCTTCGTATCGTCCAATGTGCCGCAGGACGCTTGCGTGAGTGACAGGTTCCACGCGATTTCCCTTACAGAAACCGCTGAAAGATGGGCGGGCGAGATAGCTGCGATGGCCTTTTGGCCACATGATAGGAGCAAAGGCTCCTTCCGTGCGGGGAGCCTGGAGCCTTTCGACATCTCCTCGAGCTACCACCTTCTTGAGGGCGCATACGAGGCCGCATTGGATCGTAAAGGAGGACGGGAATGAACATCAACGTCGACTTTGCCGAAGCCGCCGGTGGAAAAGGCTTCCCTCGTTCGCTCGGGACGTTTCTTTTGAACCCCTGCTTCCACGCTGTGGCTCTTTTCCGCCTGTCCGCCCTGCTCTACCGTTGCCATCTTGAGCCACTGGCAAAGATTGTTTGGTGTTTGAACAGGATGCTTTACCACGTCGATTTGGATTACAAAGCGAAGTTGGCACCGGGGTTTCGCCTCGTCCACGGGCTCGGCGTTGTTATAGGCGCTGGGGTCGTCAGCGAGGGGCCGCTCACAGTGTATCAGGGTGTGACCATCGGCGGCTCTCATGGACGTCATCGCGAAGATGGTCGGGGGGGGTCTTCTGGCAGCCCCATTTCGGGAGCAACGTTATCGTGTACACGAACTCCTGCATTTTCGGACCGATATACGTTGGGGACGGCGCGATTGTGAAGGCGGCCCGAATAGTTACGAAGGACGTTGGGCCTGGGGACAAGATATAAACGGAGGTTGCTTGTGCCGCTTGTAAGCATAATTATTCCAGTCTATAAGGTCGAAAAAGAACTTGGCCGCTGCGTTGACAGTGTCCTTTGCCAGACGTTGGGCGATATCGAGGTGATTCTCGTCGATGACGGGAGTCCGGATGACTGCCCTCGAATCTGCGATGATTACGCCCTTGCGGATTCGAGGGTAAAAGTTGTCCACAAGCAGAACGGAGGGCTTTCGGATGCGCGCAACTTCGGTCTGGCCGAGGCGACTGGGGATTACATCATGTTCGTTGATTCAGACGATTCTATCGAGCTCGATGCTAGCGAGAGGCTGCTGCGTTTGGCAACCGATTCCCAAGCTGACATCGTCCTTGGGGATTGGAGGGTAACCCCGGGTCCGGACAGGCCCGATCACTACGCGTCGCTTGAGGAGGGAAAGGCGTATCCCACTAAGGATTTCATTCTCACAGCTCTAAAAGCGGGAGAATGGTACCCGTGCGCATGCTTCATGTTTTGTAAGCTCTCGTTGTTTAATGAAAACGGGCTCAGGTTTGCCGTGGGGCTGCTGCATGAAGACATGGAGATGCAGCCTAGAGTCTTTCTTGCAGCGGATACCGTCGTCTGCCTGAAATACAAGTTCTACAACTACATTCAACGGCCGGGCTCCATCATGAAATCGCAGAATTCTTCTGAACGTGCGATTTCCATGTGCGAGATCCTAGGGCGCTGGAAGACTCAATTTGACGCAATCAACGATTTGGAGCTTCGCCACGCTTTATATGGCTATCTTGCGAAGTGCTATCTACACACTTGCCGCGAGCTTGGACTTCGGGGCGGCCTTGAGGTGCCGGGCGTAGACAAGAAGTTTTTGTTCGAATACGGCATGAACACAAAAGAGAAGGCCAAGGCGCTGTTGTTCGCTGCTTCGCCGCGCTTCTACAGCTACCTTTAGGTGGGCCGGCATATGCATCATCAATTGTCGTGGACGCGAGATTCTATCTTGTCGAAACGGATACGCTTCGATTGGCTCACGGCGTCGCTCGTTGCTATCTACTTTGCGGTCTTCAAGTTGGTCTGCATCCCGAAGGTGCTGCAGCAAGGCCTTAAAGTCAGCTGCGTGTTCTTCGTCCTTCTCTTTCTCATCACCAACCTCAAAGGAAGAGAGTACAAACACCCGTCGGCCCTGTTTTGCATCATGGTCGTGATCTCGAGCATCGCGGGCTATCTGGCTGGGTACGTAGACTCCTCCAACTGCACCGACGCGCTTCTCTACGCCATCTGTCTCTACGCCCTCGCCCTTCTAATTACGACATGCAGCAGACGTGGCAGGCTCGAGACTTTCATGAGCGTCTTCTTCTGGATGACTGTCATCTACTGCGTTCTATCTATTGTATTCATTGCAAGGGTGGGTACAGCCGATGGCCCCCTGCTCTACTATTTTGCAGGCAACAAGTTCTCAACGAGCTATTACTTCATCATGTTGGCATGTCTGGCTTACGCCAAGCTTTGTCGCGAAGGCAGGAGCAAAGATTTAGTTGTCCTGGTCACCGCGGGCCTTGGTTTGCTTGCCCTCGTCGTGGCTCATACGGTCTACTGCTCGACGGCCGTCGCAATGTCTGCCCTCTTGATTGCTTTAGTGGTCCTCCCACGGAAAGCCCAGCGTATTCTAGAAAAGCCTGCAGTCGTCATAGCGGCAATGGTCTTGACGGGCGTTATCCTTGCCTTCTTATTACAGCTCCTCCAGGTGCCGTTTGTGAAGCATATTGTCGTAGACGTCCTCGGTGAGAACTTGACGTTGACGGGCAGGGATTTGATTTACAGTGGGCTTCGGGCCGTCATCAGCGAATCTCCTATCTTCGGCCACGGCTATGGAAACGCAGCCGTGGCCATGTACGTCGGGTATGGAAACGCTCAGAACTCTATCATGGAGACGCTCGTCAACTATGGTGTCGTGGGTCTATTCGCCGTCTTCTATATGGCCTGGACTAGCGTAAAAGGAGATAAGCCTTCTTGGAGCTGGGGCATGTACATCATGCTTTACGCGATGATCGCAGGATCTATCGTCGAAATTACGTACAACTACTACTTTTTCATTGCGCTCATGGCTATTTTCGTGGCTAGCGAGGATATCCAGAGTGGAGGAATCGAAAAAGACGAGAAGCAGAGTGTCTGTTGTGTCAATGGGGCGCTCACAAGGAGGTAAACATGCGCGTTGGCATTATGTCAATGCAGAGAGTCGTGAACCACGGCTCCTTCATGCAAGCATACGGATTAAAGTCAATGATTGAGTCGCTGGGACACGAGGTCCTTTTCGTTGACTACAAGCCTTCCTCGTGCGTGCCGGGGCTCAGGGACGCACGAGGAAGGCTCAAGGACTTTCTTGGAAGGATTAAGGCCGATGTCAGGTTTACTGGCGCGGGAAGGCGTGCCCTCATTGCCGCAGGAATTTATAAGCGAACTCCGATGGACGTCGAATATGAGCGATGCCTCGGTCTTCTCGGCGTCGACCCGTGCAAGCGCAACATCGGGGAGCATGTCGACGTTCTTGTCATCGGAAGCGATGAGGTCTTCAACTGTACACAGGCGGGACCAAATGTCGGTTTCTGCCGCCAGCTTCTTGGTTGGGGGAACAACTGCGAATCCGTAATCAGCTATGCCGGGTCTTTCGGGCACACGACTTTGTCCGACCTTGAGAAGTACCACGTGGCCGACGACGTGAGGAATTGCTTCCGATGCTTCGACGCCATTTCCGTTAGGGACGCAAACTCCCGTGCCATCCTCGAGGCCCTTGGAATCGATGGCGTTAGCACGCATCTCGATCCGGTTCTTGTCTCCGGTGTCGAAAATGTTGAATGGAAGCCCGTAGCGACACCAGAACGTTATGCCCTAGTTTACGGATACGGCAACCGTTTCACCCAGGACGAGGCCGAGGCCATCAGGGCCATCGCCGAGAAAAGGGGCGTCAAGCTCCTTGCGGTCTACGGACATCAAGATTTCTGCGATGAGAACGTCGATTGCGGCCCTGATGAAATTCTGAATTACTTCAAAGGAGCCGATTTCGTGGCGACTGACACCTTCCACGGAACGATATTCTCCGCCATAACGCACGTCCCTTTCGCGGTGATAAAGCGCGGACAGAATGCAAACAAGCTTGTTGACCTTCTCGACAGGTTGTCGCTCAAGGAGAGACTCGCGACGACACCAGAAGACCTCTCGTTTATTCTCGACAAGCCCCTGAAGTTTGAAGTTGCCGATGCCGTCAGAGCGGCCGCTCGCGAAAGCTCCCTGTCTTATTTAAGGTGCAACATTTCCGTTGGCAGGGGGGTGCGTTAGGCGTTCTGCCAAAACCGATGGGAGACAAAAAGAAATTCGCCCTTAACTTCGCCGCGCAAATCGCGGTACTCGGCACTCAGTTCATCATTAGCTTCGTTCTCACGCCGATCGTGCTCCAGAAGCTTGGCGACGAGGCATATGGGTTCGTAGGGCTGGTCAACAACTTCGTCAGCTATGTCGCAATCATCACTGCAGCACTTAATGCCATGGCAAGCCGGTTCATCACGGTCTCCTACCATGAGGGGGATACCGAAAAGACCGAAGAGTATTTCTCTTCGGTCTTTTTCTCGAACTGTATTATGGCGTTTGCAATTTTCGTGGGATCGGTGTTCCTCGCCGCTAACATAGAGACCCTTGTCAGTGTGACGCCGGAATTGGTCAGCGACTTGAGAATCACCGTTCTGCTCGCGTTCATGAATGCTGGGATAGGGCTGCTTACGGTCGTATTTGGTGTTGCGGCGTTCATAAAAAACGAGTTATTCCTAAATTCCATCGGCCAGCTTCTCGGTTCGGTCCTTCGCGTCATCTTCCTGTTCGTCCTGTTCTGGGTAGCCTTCCCTCATATGTGGTACTTCAGCGTCGCGGGCCTCGTGGCGACAGTCGTGACCGGCGCGGCGCAAGTTGCTGTGACACGCAGGCTCCTTCCCGAACTCAAGCTGTCGCTTTCGCGGTTCAGTCCCAGCAAAGTCTGGGAGCTTCTCAAAATCGGCGTGTGGAACAGCCTCCAGAACGTCAACAACCTCATCCAGACCGGCCTCGACCTCCTGGTTGCCAATATCTTCATTAGCGGGGCCGCCATGGGACTCCTGTCCATTGCTAAGACGGTCCCCCAGGCTTTGACTAATCTTTCCGGAAGCATAGCGAACCTCTTTTACCCTAAGATGGCCCAAGCCTATGCCCGTGGGGACAAGGTAGAGCTGGTGAGCAGATTCGATTTCGCCATGCGTTTCACCTCAGCGTTCATGATCGTACCGCTTGCCGGGTTCATCGGCTTCGGGCCGTCGTTCTACTCCCTATGGCTGCCTGGCCGTTCTGTTGCCGAATTAGGCGATATTCAGCTTCTTTCGGTTTTGACCGTCATTACGCTCATTGCGAGCGCTCTTGTCGAGCCCTTATATTATGCGAACACGCTGACCACAAAAATTAAGGGTTCGGTCCTCATCGCCTTCGGATTCAGCTTGGCAACGCTCGCCATAGAGTTCCCTTTGATCTTATTCACCTCGCTCGACAAGCTCACCGTCATCGCCGGGACAAGCTCGATTCTGATGTTTGTCCGTCATGCACTTGTCCAACCATTTTATTGTGCGGTTGTCATCGATGTACACAGACGGACGTTCTACAAGCCGCTTATGCGAGAGATTTTCGTTTTCGCGGTCCTTTGGCTCGGCTACGCACTTGTTGACCAGATTGGTCTGTGCACAAATTGGGCTACGCTCGTAGCCGTTGCTTTTGCTGCTGCCGCCATCGGTTATACCTTCGAGCTGCTCACTTTGTTTGACAAGGGAGAACGTTTTGTAATTTTCGACATCATGCGAGATAAACTTGGCTTTAGGAGAGGAAATGCCGGCTAACTTCGTTTGCGGTGACTTGAAGTGCTCTGGGTGCGGGGCATGTGTCGAAGCGTGCCCCTTCCATGCGCTTAGTATGAAGGAAAGCGGCCTTTGTGGCGAGCCCGTGCCGACTGTCGACCCCTCAAATTGCAGGGATTGCGGTCGATGTCATGCTGTTTGTCCCGCATGCGCTCCCGTCGAGCTCAGGAAGCCCCTAAAGACCTATGCTGCTTGGAGCAGTGAACCGAGTGACGTTGCGCTCTCTTCATCGGGCGGCATTGCCACAGCGCTTGCAAGGAAGGTCATCAACGGGGGCGGCGTCGTATACGGGACGGCTTCTGTAAACGGGGCGGCGCGCTGCGTTTCAGTCGATCGAGAAGTCGACTTGGAGAGCCTACGAGGATCCAAGTACGTCTACAGTGATCCCGGCGGCGCATACAAGGACGTTAAGAAGCATCTCGCAGACGGCAGGAAAGTACTCTTCATTTCGACACCATGCCAGGTCGCTGCCTTGCGCTCTATCGTTGGCGATACGCGCGAGGGCTTGATTTGCATCGATCTCATATGCCACGGCACCCCTCCGATTGCATTCCTTCGCGAACATTTGGACCTTAAGGTCAAAGGGAGCTGGGATTCGTTCTCGTTTCGTGGGGCGAACGATTTCCACATGTGCGCATATCGCGACGGTGAGCTCGTCTTCGACGAGCCCTGTTACGAAGACGAATATTTTTCCGTCTTCGTAACAGGCGTCATCCATCGTGAGGTCTGTTACGAATGTCCTTACGCGTGCAACCAGCGGGCGGGAGACATCACACTCGGAGACTTTTGGGGCCTAGATAAGTCGACACTTGGGTCTGAGCCGCCCGGCAAGGTCTCCGTAGTACTGTGCAATACGGAGACTGGCATCGACGCTCTCGCCGATTTACCTGAGACCGTCTACCGCGAGGAGCGTCTCTTCAGCGAGGCCGACAATGTGGAACAGACCAACCTCCACGAACCCTCCCCAAGGACAAGGGACAGGTCTCGGTTCCTTAAGGCATATGGAAAGGTTGGGTTCGAATCGGCCGTTCGGAAGACTTGGGCCTGGAAACGATTCTGGCTTCGCACCAAGAAGCACAAGTTGCTGAAACTGATTGGAAAGTGACCTATGGTGAGATGTGGATAACGTGCGCCCTTGCATTGTTTTTCAGGAACCTACCGTCGACCTTTGCACTATAACTGCGAGGCCCATTTAGTCGCAGGGGAGGATGCCGGCTATCCTGTCGACATCCTCGATGACATTAAGGTTGATTTCATTCATTAACTGAGCTTCGATGAAGCCTTGGCGAAGCGACATTCAAGGTTGGATAAAATTCTTATTCATAACCCTGATTCAAAAGGGTCTATTCATTTCAATTTAACTGATTTTGTTGCAACTGAATCATTATGTAGTGATTATTTATAGCACAGTCGTTGATTCGGATTCTCCTCACCTGATTCTAGTTTCGCTTGCGGCGGCTACTGCCTGCCAAAGGGCGCCAAGCAGCCGCTGACGATCTACAAGTACGTGCCGCGGAACCTGACCGGGGCCATCGTGGAGGCCAACCCCATCCGCAAGGACTTTGCGGCGGGCGAGATGCTGCCTGACAATGAAGCTCGGCTCCGATGCCCCGTACGCGAGCTCCATCCAGGGCGTCATGAAGCGCGTGAAGGCCAAGGGCGTGCCCGTGGTGGTCTATGAGCCTACGCTGGACGCGCCGGAGTTCTTCGGCTCCGAGGTGACCCACGACCTGGAAGCCTTCAAGGCCGGCTGCGACGTGATCGTCGCCAACCGTTGGAGCGACGAGCTCGCGGACGTGGCGGACAAGGCGTACACGAGGGATTTGTTTAAGAGGGTCTAGGGGAGAGGGCGGAACCAGGCTGATCCGCTTCAATCATTCGCTATTTTAACCGCGTCGAGGGCGGGGGTGTTCGGCATTAGCCGATACACCCCCGCCCTTCATTGTTCTTCGCAGGTAAAATTCGCCTAATTCGAGCGATCGCTCAACGTGATTCGTGCCTTGAAACCGGCTCCATATTCTCCCGCCCGTGCCTGGTCATCCAACTTGAAGCCGATGTTATACAGCTTCCCCGACTTCGTCTTCCGAACCAGGCCATGCTCCAGCATGAATGCGACAACGCGGCGATGTGCTTCGACGTCGTCCAAGTTCAGGTAGAAGCAGGAGACGCCTCTGCCGTTCTCGATAACGGACTCGAATGAGCTGTGCTTGCATTCCGCGACGACCATTCCGAGGGCCGCCTTGCGGCAGACTTCCTCCGCGAACTCGATATCGTTGAAGTAGAACATCCATTTCCCGCACCTGCTCTCGTCTAGCGCAGGTGCCAGCTCGGTGTCGATGTAGAACGAACACCATGGGTTGTCCACCCTGACGATTCGGCCGTCTTCGCTCAGCATCGTCTTCTCTTCCATCCATGCCTCATATGGTTTGAGGGTGCTTTCGTAGTACGCGATTGTTCTCGGAGAGCACCCCTCGACTTCCTTGTCGGTAAGGAAGAGACCGAGTAGACTCGAGTTGCTGGGCACGCTGCTTTCGGCATGGCTACACATAGTGCTTTCGAGCACTGCTTTTAAGATTGCTTTATCTGCAGATAGTCTAGAACCGGCTACATCTGTGTTAGAACCATATTGATCATCGCTTCCACCGGGGGCTCCTTTCCCCTTGGTTCGATGGAAACAATTCTGAAGTGCAGGCCTATGTTCCGGTAAATGATTATTTAGCTGAACTCGGAGAAGCCCTTTTTGCTCAAACAATTGAAGAGAACAAGCGAGAAAATCATTACCGTTCAGTCGAGTCATTCTGCGAAGTCAAGGGCGGTTAGAGGCTCCCTAAAGGTTCAGAGCTAATTGCAGAGGCAAACTCTCATCCATATATTCGAGTCCGCGACTTAAACAACGCTTCTGTTCTCTTACTCACTTCGGAAATGCTATATATCGACGATGAAACACGATCTAATATTTCGCGCTACGTTGTCAACACTGGCGATCTAATTGTTTCCGTTGTCGGAACGATTGGCCTTACGGCGTATATCGGAAAAACGCTCGATGAGGCAAACCTCACAGAGAATTGCAACAAACTTACTTCGTTTAAAGGCGACTTTGCGGCGTGGTCGTATTTCTTTCTTCGTAGCTCAATGGGCATGGAAGCTATTAGGCTTGGAACTGTTGGTGCCGTTCAGACCAAGCTTGCATTAAAAAACATTAAGTCGATGAACGTCCCGTTTGCTCCAGCTTGTGCAATAGAAAGAACGACTTCGACGCTCAATGGTATTCTTGAGCTCATATAGGCTAATATACTCAAGTCGTAGGCTCTTGGCGAACTGCGTGACGCATTGCTTCCCAAACTCATGTAGGGCGAAATCGACGTCTCTCAGTTTGGCGCTGTTCGGATGGATTAGGTATAGAGCGCTATGGCAGGGGGGCGAAGATGATGATTGTTGTAAATGAATCGGCTGCTGCTTCATATCTATACCTAATGGGATTAACCATAGACGAAGAGCTGCCGCTTACGCAACACCTCTCTCTATTGCCGGCCACGTGCAAGGCCTCGCCGGACGACATGATAAATTCTGTGATGAAATATGGCAGCGGAGATGAGACCGATTTAGGTGTCTTGATTGCCGTCCTTAGGAAAACTACAGCTCAGTTGCGCTTTGTTTGAGAGGGCAAAGAGCTTGCAGTTCGAGTTTGGAATGCCCAATCTGCAATAGTTCTATTGTCCGCGCTTTTGAATTGCGAATTGTATTGGCATGTTCAGAGCGATTCGCGGACAGAAGATTTTTCGCCATGCTCGGCAATCAATGTTGTTCTTTCTACAAGGTTGTTCATTCCAAGAAAATTGAAAGTGATCAACGATTCAGAGAAGCAGTGGATAAGACAGCATTATCGGGACGCATGGGAACTGTTTGATAAAAACACGCGATTTGAGACCGCGGTGAATTCCTTGTGGAGCTACAAGCAATCGCTTCGACCTTCAGTTCAAATGGCGATTATATGGGCTGGGATTGAGTCATTGTTTGGAGTCCGGAGCGAACTTGTTTTTCGTGTCAGTACTCTCGCAGCTTTGTTTCTTGGAGGAGGCAAGCAAAAACAGCAAGAAATAAAGAAACTATATAGAGCAAGGTCAGAAGCCGTTCATGAGGGAAAACAACCTTCTGAGTCTTGTGTTTCCGATTCTGCAAAATTATTGCAAGCGCTAATCTTGGAATGCGTCGAACGGGGCTGTTTACCAAATGAGGACGGTTTGCTTTTCGGATTCGAAGAAGGATCGGCTAAATAATCATTTATCGCCCTACGAGTATTTGCAGATGAGACACCGATGCGTTTCAGTTGCATTGCATAGACAAGATAACGAAAAAGCAGCAAATCAAGAATGGCGATTCGCAAACATGGTTTATCCGGAGTTTTCACCAACCGCATCTTTGCGCGCCGCCTCAAATGAAACCCATAATGGAGTTTGGGCCATTCCAGAGTCACTTGCGCAAAGGTATTGCGAGTTTTTGGATCCAGTGATTTTGAGACGTAGCGTCGCCACTCAGACCGCGAACGCTTCATCGATCTGCAACTTCGGCAAAGCAAAAGGCCGAACATATGACCATGTTTTGATTTATCCAGTTGCCGATATGGCCTCTTGGTTGCAAGATGCCTCGACGGATCTGAAGCCGCAAACACGCTCCAAGCTCTATGTTGCAATTACTAGGGCGAGGTTCAGCGCTGGCTTCGTGGTTGCTGACAATAAAATAAATGAGCTTCCAGACACGCTAAGCGTCTGGAAGCCATAAATCAATCACGTGTTTGTTTGTCAGCAAAAGCGGATCCCTACGTGAACCTAAAGACGGCCTTGATCAGTCATCCGTTGAACCTGGAGATGCACTTACCAGTCAACTTCATCCATATCACCCCAATCCTCTGAAACAACTCTCATGTCACCCTTCTCTGGCTGCGTCTCGGTTGCGCCCAGCGCCTATTTGGCTACTTCCGCTTGTATCCTGAGTAATAACCTCCGCTGCTGCAACCAAGGTGGCGAATTGCTGCCTTTGCCATATGGATCTGTATGTAAGTGCTTCGAGGTGATGATGCCGATCTCACTTCAATTCATGGACGCATCGAAATAATAGGGCGGAGTCGCTCTCTCGATCCCGCCTCGCAAACCCGAATAGTTCTGACTTTCCCGTTATCCGGAACATCTGGGGAAGTTCGCGTCCCAGTCCGGAAAACCCAATGCCTGAAACGACGATGCCAAGGGGTTACTCGGTCAGCTTCTTGCATCCGTGCCAGGTCAAGGGAAGGGGCAGCCTGTAGAACGAGGTTGGCTCCATAGGGATCTCCTCGAGCCTTCCGTTGCCCCGCCGAACCCATGAAGTTCCGCTTGCGTCGGTGAAAGCCGTTTCGGGTGCCGTGCGTACTCCCATTCCGTGCCCTTCCGTCGGGAGCCATATGCACCATGCTCCAGGAGGAAGCGTGCCGACGCAGACGCGGTTGGGATAAGCGGGGCGGTTATCCTCACCTTTGAAAGAGGGGCCGGCCCCGCTAATCCCGACGCAGGTGACGATTACGTCGTAGACGGGGGACTCGCTTTCGTTTCGAAGCACGACGAATTGCCAGACGAACCGATTGTCCTCGGGCTGATCAGTTCGGTTTCGATCCCCTTCGTACCATGCCGATATGCGGGATGGCTGATGCCGCTTGATGTCGTCCTCCCTGTTCTTTTTGCTCTGGTTACTTTGCCAGAGTGCGGCAATCAAGGCCCCCAAGGTAACGAGTCCGATGAATGCTTGGACAATCAGATTGACGATGTCTATATCGATATCAAAAGGCACTGGATGGTCACCAGCTTAGCGTCGTGGGGCGATAAATCTAACTCCGAATAATACGGCTTGATCGATGGTCGACGTTACGTAAACGTCAAAATGGGTTTGTCTTAACAGCCTTATTTTCTTAAGACAAACTTGCCGCAACGCCAATTCAAAGAGTTTGCCGTGACGCAGACAGATGCAGTTGGTTGCTGAAAAGCGTGGTTATTTGGGCAGGATTCGCTTCAAAACGCCCGTCGATTATTACGATCTAATGCAGCCTGTAGGGTGGATGTACTTCGATAAGCAGTAGTCGACATGCTCTGGTTTTGAACGAAAAGTCCCAGAGACAATCGATAACGATTCTTCTTTGATGATGCGAGCGGCGCTACCATTAGCAGCGCCGCTTGTTTTCCGCTCGCAGATAGATCCCGCCATGTTGACCACCGAATGCATCTTGACCGACGTGCTCGTACTCCTATTCGGGCACAGAAATTGGAGGCGCGGCTCCCAGCGTCTACTCAGCGAAATTCGTTAAGAAAGCTGACATCGAACACTGTGAACTCCGTCATCGAATCGAATCTCATTGACTGGGATGCGTTCATTAATGATGACTTTGATGCCTATTTCAAAGCTCGCGTCATGGCTTTGCTGGACGCTATTGAGTTCGCACTGGGCAAGTCCATCTCCGATAGGGGCACCGAGGAAACAGTAAAGAGATTTGGCCGCTCATTGGAATAAGATGCTTCTTAGCTCCGTTATTGGTTATAGAAAGAAGGCTTAATGTCTGATTTTGAAATTTTGCAGCAGTTGTGCGAAACAGCAGACGAACTTTCAAAGAAATACATCAGCTCTAGTTCGCCTGACTTTAAAGCATGGAAGACAAGGGCGGACAGGCTTTTAATTAGGCGATTTGGAAAAGACAGCTACGAATTTAAAAGCTTTAACAAAATCAGCTACTCGTTGTCTTTCTTCACCTCCGGTACGCCCGACTCGGCTTTCGTTGAAGCCTGTGCGGACGGCCTGCGCAGTGCAAAAGCTGTGCTAGAGACATACCTTGATGAGTTTTCAGACGAAGGGGAAACCGGATCGACTGCAAATGTTGGAGATTATTCGAAGGTATTTATCGTTCATGGTCACAACGGAGAGCTTAGAGAAAGGGTCGCGAGAATCATCGAAAGGCAGGGCCTGACGGCGGTTGTCCTAAACGAGCAGTCAAATCAGGGCAAGACAATCATCGAAAAGCTGGAAATTGAAGGCGATGCAGCAGGAGCGGTATGCCTTTTTACGGCGGACGACGAAGGAAGAGCCCAGGCAGAACAGTCGGAAAAGCCCAGGGCTAGACAAAATGTTGTATTTGAAGCCGGATACTTTATTGGTCGGCTTGGCAGGGAAAACGTTGCAATTCTTGTTGACAAAGGTATCGAGATTCCCTCCGATCTACAGGGCGTCGTTTATACCGGAACAGACAGTTGGGAGTTCGGCCTCTTGAAAGAACTCAAGTCCATGGGATATTCCATCGACTTTAATAAGATGGATATCTAATCTGTTGATCCCTCCTTTCACCGACTGGCAAAACGATTTACACCTAATTGTGGACATTGCCCACACGATTTCTCTTTGCTCCCGCATTGATCTCGCTAAACTAATAACTGCTGCTACCAGGGCATTTTCTGGTGCACATCCTATTGGCTCCTGCGAAGATCGGAGCGGGTATGTTTGCCGCCGAGTCCCACACCAGCCGTCATTACATTGCGATCGCTGCCATGGCCTGCCTATGCGTTTTGCTGGGCGGGCCTTCTTATGCCGCGGGCGCGGAGAGCCTCATCATCGCGGGCGCGACGTACTGCGAGCCGGGCGTGTCGGGTCCTGGCTGGGCCTGGACCGATGCCGACCACCTGGAGCTTAATGGCTACGCGGGCGAGACCATCGGCGCCGAGGGCGACCTGGTGCTGACGCTTGCCGGGCAGAACTCCGTGACGGAGTCGCATGCGCCCGATGCGGACATCACGCTGTGCGGCATGGAGGTGTGGGGCAACCTGACGCTTCGCGGCACCGGGACCCTGACGGCGACGGGCTCGCAGTGCGGGATCCACGTGTCGCAGGCGCTCGTGGTTGACGGCTGCACCGTCGATGCGCGGGCAGACGGGGCCGATATTACAAACGAGGCGGTCGCCGGCGTGATTGCCGGCGACATGGCCGTGCGCGGCGGCGGGCGCGTCGTTGCCGCGGGCGCCGGGTCCGGAGCGGGCGTGCGCGCCTACGGCGTGTATCTGCAGGACGATGGCATTGGGGATGGCGCGGCCGGCAGTCGGCTTTCCGTCGATGCCTCGTGGCTGGATGCGACCGGCGCAGACGGCGGCGTTGCGTGCACGGGCGGATCACTTGTGTCTGCGCGATTTGTGGCGCCCGTTGGCGGGACCTTTGGCCCCGGCGGCGTGGTGGATGCCTCCGGGGCCATGGCTCCGCATGTGGTGATTGAGCCCGAGGGCGCGACGGCGCCGGCGGGGGAGACCGACGGGCGCGAGGTGCCCGGTGGCGCGGGCGAGCCGGCTGGTGGCGCCGGTCCTGCCGGTGGGCAGCCCGGTGCCGGGTCCGCGACGGATCCCGCCCTGAAGCCCGCGACTGCGACGCCCAAGACGATCACGACAACCAAAACGACAGTAAACAGGACCACGGTGTCCACGCCATCCAAGGCCAAGGCTGCCGGCGCCGCCACCGCCACGCTCCCCAAGACCGCCGACAGCAACTGGATCGCCGCCTCATTAGCGCTATTCCTGCTAGGAGCAGCGCTTATAGCTGCCGCGCACCGCCGCTCGGTATCGCATGCATCGTCATGGCGGTTGTTCCCGCTTTGAGCTACGCAGGCAACCGATTAAAAGCGAGTTTTATGTTTCCCAAAGTAGGGGCGCACCGGCTAACGCCGGCGCGCCCCTACTACTGAACGGACAGTTTTAATTACTAAGGATACGGCAGCAATCCGTACATTCCGCACTGATATTTTCTGTATTGAAGACGTCGATGATGCACCCGTATACCATTGACGTCGACACCATCAGATGCGGACCGCGCGGTGACCCCACATTCCGCTGGCGCCCACAGGGCTGCCCTCGTT